>NZ_JAAKVU010000027.1:0-45684 GCF_049175815.1 Aeromonas sp. 600276
GCCCCGAAGGCCGGGTTGAACTGGGCCTGCACGTCGGCCGCGCTCAGGCTGGCACTGGCCACCCCGTCGCCGCCCACCCCGCCCAGGCTGACCAGGCTCTCGTCGACGGAGACAGTCCCCAGCCCTTCCGTATTGGAGCTCAGGGTAACACTGGGAACATCATCCAGAATGACGACATCCAGACTGCCATTGGCTGTGTCACCATCCGGATCGACCAGCACAACATTGAAACTCTCCACCAGTGATGCATCGTTAGCTGGTTGAGTGTGTGTCTTGCTGTCGTTCAGCGTATAGCTGTAACTCACACTCCCCGTTCCAGTTGCAGGGTTGTAATTGATGCCAGTAACAGTCAACTGATTGCCCAACGGACTGGCGATGGTTTGCGGGAACGAAGTGATGGTTTGTCCATTGGTGATCAGTGCAACACCACCTAGGGTCAAGCTCTGGACACCATCGGCCGCACTGAAGGTAAAAATACCGCTCTGGGTCAAGGATGCTGCATTGGGATTACTGCCATCTGCCAAAGAGGCTTCATTGAGCGTCAGCTCTCCTCCTTCCACCTGCAAACCAGCCAGTTCGACCGGTTCATCAACCGGCGTGATAGTGATGGTCAAAGTGGATTGGACGGTATCTACACCATCGGTGACGGTGTAGCTGACTGCGGGAACGGGACCATCATAATTGGGAGCCGGCGTGAACTGATAGCTACCATCCGCATTGATCAGCAGAGTACCGATCCCTGCCAGGCTGACAGGTGTACCCAAGGTGGCATTGGCAACCCCACCCCAGCTAAATCCAGACACGGAAGCCGCCTGCGGACCATCATTGTCGATGGTGTTGGCAAGCAAATTGCCCGATACGGCTACATCTTCCGTCACCACCACACTCTCTCCCTCATCGGCGAGATCATTGATGGGGGTGATCGTCAACTCCAAGGTGGATTGCACCGTGTCGGTGCCATCAGTCACGGTATATATCACTGGTGGAACGGCGCCATCGTAGTTGGGGGCCGGTGTAAATGTGAAGCTGCCATCCGTATTGACGATGAGCGTGCCTACCCCATCGATGGTCACGCTGGTACCGGCAGCTATATTGGCATTGTCCCCCCAGGTGAAGATCAGTACTGATGCAGCCTGCGGCCCATCGGTATTCACCGTGTTATCCAGCAGATTACCACTCAGAGATCCGTCTTCAGCAACGGTTAGTTGCTCTCCCTGATCCGTCAACTCATTGACCAGCAAGGGCTCCGCTATCTGCTGGGTATCCACCACCGGCTCAGCTTGGTAGGTAGTGTCAAACCCGGCGGCGGCGATAGTGGCATCGCCAATCCTGTCGATGGTTACAAAACCACCGTTACCGCTGGCTCCAGCAACCCCACCGATCCCACCGCCACCACCTGCAGCCGGAGCACCACCCGCAGCTGACGCTTCAAAGTTTTGCGTCGGGTCAACCCCTTGCAAAATCGACTTTTGCAAGGCGGCTATATCAGGAGAGGCCGCATTTCCGGCATCCGGAGCCGGTGGCTGGCCGGTAGCAGGTGCATCATGGGCAGGAGCATCCGGTGTGGCAGCCGCTGGTGAATCATCGTAGGGCGCCAATAACAATTTGGCATCATCTGCAATGTTGAGCTTTGCCCCGGGTTGCAGGATCTCTCCTTTTTGCAGAGGGCGGCTGCTTCCATCAGCCAGCACGATTTGCACATTGCCTTCAACTGCAGAAACCACAACGGTTTTGTCGATGATTTGGGTACGCATGTCCATTGCTCCAACGTGACGGATCTCGATGTCTACACCATAGATGTCCGTGCTTCTTGCATCCGTTGCAAAAATGTATGGGATTCGTGTCAAAACTGGGGAGAGGAAATATACGAAATCGAATGTTCTTTTTTATATCGTCAAATCAATCAGTTGCGCGACACCAAATGAAGCCATCTAGTCTAATTAAACTGAGAATAAGCATGCTTATTAATTTTTCGAATAAAAAAGGGGCCCTTGTGGGCCCCTGAAATACTTGGTCATGCTCACGGCAACGGAAATGCCGGGTGTACAAAGCCTTGGTAACCATCGATATGAAGCTTTGAAAGCAACTCGACCTGGTGTTGATCTTCCACTCTGGTCGCAATGGTTGTAACGCCGGCATTGTGGGCAGCACGACATACCGCAGCCAGGAAGGAAGTATCAGCCCCAGGCTCCATAACCTGGCTGGTATAGCCGTGGTCAACCTTGACATAGGAAGGCGCAAGCTCCTCCAGATACCCCAGTGACTGGAAGTGGCGTCCATAGTGATCCACCCCCCACTGAAAGTCATGCTCTTGCAGAACATTAACCAGAGCGGTCACATGCTCCTTGTGCTTCATGATGGCGGCTTCAGGGATCTCGAACAGCAAGCGCTCTTTCAATCCGGCATTGTCGCTCAGATAACCGGTCAGCCAAGTACGGAATTCATCTGAGCACAGCGAGCCAGCCGTAATATTGACCGCCAGGACCAGATCAGGTTGCTGCTGCAGTAATGGAACTGACGCATCCAGTATTGCCTGGTCAAACTCACCACCCAGCTTGAACTGCTCGATGGCAGGCAGGAACTGGCCTGCGAAATAATCGGTACCATCGCGAGAGATAGAGGCAAACAGTTCTGCATGCATACGTAGACCATTATCAAATCGGCAGGCTGGCTGCGCCTTGAAACGCCACAAATGCCGTGCAATCGCATCCTGAACCAGATCACGCCAAGCCAGGCGTCCCATCAACCCCTGATCTGTGCCCCCTTCCATGACCACGGCACCACGACGTTCATTGCGGGCCCTGCCCAGCGCATTGTCAGCCTTGGTCAGCAGTGCCGACAAATCATCGTTGCCATCTCGGCCAGCAATACCAATGACGGACAAGGCGCTCCCCTCACCCATGGGATTTACCACCAGATCGGCGATGCGACTGTTGATCACTTCAGCCAAATCCTTCAATTGGGAAAGGTCATCTGTCGGGCACAACAGGGCATATTCCGTTGCCGAGATCCGCGCCACAGCAGAGCCATCCCACCCTTTCAATTGTTCTTTCAAAGCCTGGGCTATCGATTTGACCATGTTGTCACGCGCAGCAAATCCCTCTTCGCGGTACAGCTCGTCCAGCATGTCGACGGCAACCAGCATGACCCCCCCTTGACCAGCCTCTGCAATCCAGGCGTTGACCTGACCCACGAAATAAGCCCGGTTGCCCAAGCCGGAAACGGCGTCGACGTAGACCCGCTCCCGCAGTTTTTCAGCCTCGTCGGCCTGCTCTTTGAATTGCACGGCCAACTTGCTGGAGAGGGTATTGATGGCCTGAACCACCTGTTTCAATTCATGGGTCTTGGGTTCGGGAATGGCATGACCAAAGTGATGCAGCTCTATCTCGACGGCCTGCTCACAAATCTGCTTGAGCGGCTTGAGCAGGTAGTTGAGTGCCCGCATGAGCAAGATGGTGGTGATCAGAAAACCTATCAGGAACCAGCTGGCAAGCTCACTCATTCCGCGCCACAACTCGTAATAGGCCTGGCCGGGATGGCCAACGACCTTCAATTTACCCAGTTGCAGCCAGCCCGACGTCAGGATCGACTCATTGGATACTTCGGGAAACAACCCAAGATTGATGAACCATTGGGGAACACCTTGAATGTTATTGGTATTTTCCTGCTCGATGACATCCTTGGAAGCCAGCAAGTCCAGACGGACCAGACGATAATATCCCCCGTCAAATATCGCCTGAATGACGGACTCAGCTCCCACCTTGTCACCATTTTCTAAATAAGGGGTCAGTGCCAGCCCCAGAGATGTGGCTGTATTGATGACGGTAGTTTCCTGCTGTTGGGCCAGATAGGTACGAGTCGAGTTGAATTGCACCCAATAGGTAGCTGCAAACAACAACCCGAACAGGATCAACATGGTTGCCAATAATTGTCTGTAGAGCGTCATAGGTTAATCATCCAAATTCAACACAGGCTGAGCCAATCGCCCCGACGTCATGCGATTGCGTAAATCATTCCATAATCCTAGGCGTGAGGACTGTCCAGCCAGTTCCCCTTGACCACGCGCCTTCATCAACCACAAGTGACTACCGTTAAAGCTGTATATCGGCACCAGATCCCTACGTTGACTGGCAGGCCGGATCGACCCTATCAAATTATCCAAAATGACGGGCACCGCAGACGGTGTTTCATAGTAAGCGACGACCATATGAAACTGGTTGTAATCCAATGCCTTGACATAGACCATCCGCATCTTTTCATCCGGAACACCCAGCTCCAGCAGGGTAAAGTATTTTGAAATGCTGAAGTCTTCACAATCGCCACCAGCCGCTCCCAAAAACTCCAGCGGGGTTGCCCAGTAGTCTTTTTTTCGCCACAACTTGATATCGTCGATAAACCGCATCTGGTTGAAAAACTGGTTAACCTTCTCCAGCTTCTGACGGTCGGTCAGGCCGGCAGCGCGGTTTTGCATTACCAGTGTGCGCCAGGTGGTAACCCGTTTGCCGGCTCTGACGCCGTAGGTCTCCTGAGCCCGTTGTACCAGTTTGAGATCTTCAGGGGTAAGAGGCTGACTGGCGGAGAGCAGTAGCGGCAGAGATATCAGCAGCAGCCAAAGTGACCAGCGTAACCAGCGAGCGCGCAGCAACTGGGTCAAACCGGAGGTTGACGCCATGCCGATACTGCTTGCTCTATCCCATCCGGTCACATGCATCTTCGACAGATCCAATGGTACTCACTGCATTGGCCAGAGATGGCCGTCAGAGACAAGGGATGGCGGCAGCCCGGCTGCAACCATCCCTTTCACTCGCATCAAACCTGATGCGCACTCCATTACTGTTTGGCTTGCCAATCGGCCGGCTGCTTCACATTGAATGCGTTGAGCAGGCTGCCAGTGGCATTGAGGATCCGATAATCCGCCAGCAGGGAGTCATACTCGGCTGTAATGTAGCTGCGGCGCGCTTCAAACAATTCGTTTTCGGTGTTCAATACGTCCAACAAGGTACGTTGACCGAGACCAAACTGCTTCTTGTACGCCTGCACAGTGTCATAGCTTGCATCCACGTGTTCTTTCAGGAAGGTCTTCTGTTTAGCCAAAGACTCTTTTGCGTTCCAGGCCAGGCGGGTTCCTTCCTCTACCTGACGGAAGGCATTCATGTGAATGTCCTTGGCCTGGGAATAGAGTGCGGAAGTGGCCTTGCTCTGGGCCAGATCGGAACCACCGCGGAACAAGTTGTAGCGCATCCGTACCATGGCGGTCAGGTCATCGTTGCGCCCCTTGACGGCATCGATATCCTCATTCCAGTTTTGATCCACTTCAAAGGTGACGTTGGGATAAAAACCGGATTTGGAACCTTCATGCTGGTATTTAGCGGCTTCGATATCCTGCAGGGAGGAGAGCAGCGTCGGGTGAACTTCGGTTGCCGTCTTCAGTGCAGCATCCAGGCTGCTAGGAATGAGCTGAGCATCCGGAACCGGCTGTACCAGATCTTTTGGCATCTCGTTGACCACCCGGATGAACTCACTTTCGGCATCGCGATAGTTGTTCTCGGCGGCAGCCTGGTTGGCATACGCTCTGGCTACCCGGCCATCGATCTGGGTCTGGTCAGCGGTTGAACCCAACCCCGAATCGGTCCGCTTACTGATGTCGCTGCGGATCTGTTCGTGGGTTTCCAGGTTCTGCTTGGACAGCTCCAGGATCTCCTGCTGGCGCAACATGTTGAGGTAGACCTCGGCCACCCGCAGTGCAGTGTTCTCCGCCTCGGAGATCATGGCCAGGCGCTGGGCATTGGCTTCGGCATCGGTACGCGCCACGTTGCTGCTGACGTTGAAGCCGTCGAACAACATCTGGCGCAGGCTGATGCCGGCTTCTTTACGGGTCATGGAGTCATCGATGGTGGTCGAGTTTGCGCCGGCCGCACGGGTGGTCGGGCTGTCAGTCTTCTCGTAGCCGACACCGCCACGCAGATCGATGGTGGGGTAGTAACCCCCTTTGGCCCCGTCATGCTGATACAGTCGCGCCTGATAGAGATCAAAAGCTTCCTTGATTTTGGGATGGGTAGCCAATGACTGTGCCACTGACTCCTCCAGTGTTTGTGCCTGGCTTAGGCCCGGGAACAGCACGGCGCCACTTACTAACATGGCAACAATCGTCTTCTTCATGGTATCTCCAGTCATGTTGTTTTTAGATTGTTGGCTTATCGTTCTCTCAGTGCCGACTGCTTTGCCCGTAATATCGGCTTAAGCAAATAGTCTAGGACACTTTTTTTACCAGTAATAATATCTGTACTGGCTAACATACCGGGGATGATGGGAAGTGCGTTAAGCTCATCGCCCAAGTAACTCTTCTCGGTGCGTACCCGAACCAGGTAGAAGGAATTGCCATCTTCATCCTGAATTGAGTCGGCACTTATCTGCTCAACCTTGCCATGCAATCCACCATAAATGGTGAAGTCATAGGCAGTGATCTTGACCACGGCTTCCAGCCCCGGTCGCAGGAATGCGATATCTTTCGGCGACACCTTGGCTTCGACCAGCAGGGTGTCTTCCAGCGGTACTATCTCCATCAGATCCATACCGGGCTGGACGACGCCGCCCAGGGTATTGATCTTGAGCTTCTTGATAGTGCCTTTGAGCGGGGCGATGACGCTGGTGCGGTCAACCCGGTCACGCAATCCCACCTGCCCCTCGGACAACTGGCTCAGTTTGCCCTGCCGCTCGTTGAGTTCGGTTTGCGAATCGGCCCGAAACTTCAACGCAATATCGTTGCGCTTGGAAATGGTTTCCCGCAACACGGAGTCAAGCTTGGGGATCAGCAGCCGGTTGCTTTCAAGCTCCCCCTGCATCTCGTTGACCTGGCGCTCCAGCTTGATCAACTCAACCTGGGGCACGATCCCCTCTTTGGCCAGGGGACGGCTGATATTGAGCTCCTGGCGCGCCAGATCCACACTGCGTGCCACCGTCCTTATCTTGGCATTGAGCTCTATGGTCTCCTGCTCTTTCTGCTCGATCTGCTGACCAAGAATATAGAGCTGGTTGCTCAGGTTGTTGAGGCGCTCATTCTGCACCGACTTTTCCCGTGTCGCATATTCGGCAAACACGTTCTCATAACCGTCCGGAAAAACGATAGGCTGCTTTTCAACCACCACCTGTTCACGCCAACCCAGATTGGGGCCTGTCTTGACCACCACGCTCTGGATCTCCGCCCGCAATCTGGCGATGTCCCCCTTGAGGGTCACCAGCTCCTGCTCCCGCTCCCGAAAGTCGGAACGGAAACGGGTATCATCGATGCGCAGCAGTGGCTGCCCTTTCTCGACGATGTCCCCTTCCTTAACGAAGATCTCCTTGACGATCCCCCCCTCCAGGTTCTGGATCACCTGCAGCTGACGTGACGGGATCACCTTGCCCTGGCCGACGGTCACCTCATCGAGCTCGGCCCAGGCCGCCCAGATGATGGCACTCATGAAAAACAGGAAACAGGCCCACAGCAGGGCACGTGCCCGCGTCGGGGTACTCAGCAAGACGGCGGCCGCACCGTCATCCACAAACTCAAGGTGTTCCGGAGCCGGCAGCACAGTATCGGAAGGCGCCTTCTTGAACAGGCCAAACTTAGCCATTGGAGGCCTCCTGTACGCGCACCTTGCCCTCTTTCAGCTGTTGCAACACCATTTCCTTCGGACCATCGGCCACCACCTGGCCCTGCTCGATCACGATGACCCGTGAGGCTACGTCAAGCATGGTGGTTTTGTGGGTGATGACGATCAGGGTCGTTTCCGGCCCAAGTCTGGCCAGCTCATGCTTGACCTGCATCTCCGACTGGTTATCCATGTTGGAGGTCGGTTCGTCCATCACCAGTATGGGGGGATCATTGAGCAAGGCCCGGGCCAGCAAGATGGCCTGACGCTGGCCACCGGAGAGCTGACGACCCCCTTCCCCTATCTGTCTATCCAGCCCATTGGGATCCCGGTTGGTGAAGTTGGTCACACCGGCCCGCTTGGCAGCCCGCATGACTCGCACATCATCCACCAGCGGATTGCCCAGCATGATGTTGTCGCGTACCGAGCCAAAAAACAGGGTCACATCCTGTGGCACACAGCCTATATTGCGGCGGATCACCGAGGCCGGCAGCTGATCGAGTTCAAAACCATCGAGCCGTACCGAACCGTCGGTGGGCCGATAGAGGCCCATCAAAATCTTCTCGAGCGTCGTCTTGCCCGCCCCGATCCGGCCAATGATCGCCACCTTCTCACCCGGCTCGATGCGCAGGTTGATATTGTGCAGGGTGCTGGTTTCCATCCCGGGATACTTGAACGACACCTTGTCAAACTCGATCCGACCGGAGATCACGGGATGATGTATGTACTGCTTGCCCTCCTCCTGCTCGCCCGGCGTGATCATGATCTTCTCCAGGATCTCCAATGCTGACTTTGCCTGGTTGTAGCGGGTCGAGAGAACCGACAGCTGTACCATGGGCGCGATGGCGCGGCTCGACAGCATGACGGCGGCAATCATGCCCCCCATGGTGACCAGTCCTTCCGAGATCTGGTAAACCCCGACAATCACCAGTGCCACCGTCACCACCTGCTGGATGTAGCTGGCCAGCGATGACATGGAGTTGGTGATGCGGCGGGTCTGTACGCCCCAGGTCGAAATGTGGGACACGGCCTGTTCCCAGCGGTGCTGGAACATGCTCTCGGCACCAAAGATCTTCACGGTTTCGAGGCCCGAGATGCTCTCGATCAGGTTGGCGTTTTTCTGGGAAGCCAGCCGTGAGCCCTCTTCGATGGACTGCTTGAGCGGCGCCTGGATATAGAAGCTGTAAATGATGAGGATCACCATGGCCACGATGGGCACCACCACCATGACGCCGGCAAAGATCCAGATGATGAACAGGAAGAAGATGGCAAAGGGCAGATCGATGAGGGTAGATACCGTCGCGGAAGTGAAAAACTCCCGCACCGATTCAAACTCCTGCAGATGCTTGGCAAAGGCGCCGGTCGACGCAGGACGCGATTCCATCCGCATGCCCATCACCTTGGCAAAGATCTTGGCAGACAGCAGCACATCGGACTTTTTGCCGGCGATGTCGATAAAGTAGCTGCGTAGCTGGCGCATCACGAAGTCAAAAGTGAATACCACCATGGCGCCGACCGCCAGCACCCAGAGCGAATCAAACGCCAGATTGGGCACTATCTTGTCGTAGACGTTCATGGTGAACAGAGGGCTTGCGACGGCAAACAGGTTGATGAGGATGGAGGCGACCAACACATCCCGATAAATGCCGCGAGATTCGAGCAGGGTGCTCCAGAACCAGTGACCATCGCGGGTCTCCAGCACCTTGGGTGAACGCTCATCGAACTTGAACTGCTTTTTGACAAAAAACAGCCGCCCCAGATACTCATCACCCAGTTGAGATGCACTCAGCCACTGGGCCGCATCCCCCGCCTGAGGAAAGATCACCTTGCCCTGGGTTCTGTCTTCGTTCCACTCCAGCAGGATGCAGGCGCCGCCGTTGCGCATCTGCAGCACGCAGGGCAGCAACAGGGGGGAGATCTCGTCGAGAGACTGGATGACTTCCCGGGCGGACAAGCCACCCCGCTCGGCGGCACGGCCGAACAGATTGGGCGTCAGCAGACCGGACACCAGCGGCAGGCCGGTGGTAAGAGCGTCCTTGCTGTTGGGTACCCCATAAAAGCGGGTCAGAAAGACCAGGCACTCCAACAACTCGTCAATACGGTTAGTTTCTGCTTGCATAGCATCCTGTCACTGCATGATTGGGCCGGCTGTCTCGCCATACCGATATTCAAGCCTCACGGGCATTGTTGGCGCAGACATGCCCGTGACATAAAGAACAGCGCTCCCAAAAAAGGAGCTACAGCCTGATACACACTAAAAGTACAGGTACATGACACTGGATGTCATCGACAGACCTGAACGGCATTATGCCCAAAGCGGGGACGGCAGGTCAGGCTGTTGATCGCGACACAGGGTGGCGCCATGCCCGATATACCCCGTCCAAATTGGAAATAATACAAGCTTATTGATAATGATATCTTTTTCAAGCCAAGTACTATATCAAGACAATTTTACCGAAACTATACCGCAAAGACTGAATTTCATCTAATAACCCACTGTTTTTTTAATGAAATCTGACGACCTAATCAATATTGCCCACAAGGGAAAACGGGCGCCCCAACGCCTGCCCCTGAGGACCGGTGCGGGCCAGCGCACTAGCAATATCGGCCATCGCTGTCCAGCGATTCTCGCACCAGGCAGGAGCCAACAGAGTTGGCCGGCGCGCTGAAGCCGAGATGCGGTGATACACCACTTCGGGGGGGGTGTGCTGGATCATGGCGACTGCCGCCTCGACATACTGCTCCAGACTCAAGACATCGAGCCTCCCCGCCTGCCAGGCCTTACCGAGGGTGCTGCCCTCCACCACATGCAGCGGGTGAAGCTTGATCCCCTCCACGCCGGTATCCACGATACGGTGCAGGGTATCCAGGCTGTCCATCGGCACCTCGCCGGGCAAACCCACGATGAGGTGGGCACACACCTTGATGCCCCGCTGATGGGCTCGTGTCACCGCATCCACATAGGCGGCATAGCCGTGGCCCCGGTTGATGCGCTGCAACGTCTTGTCGTTGGCGCTCTGCAGCCCCAGTTCCAGCCACACCTCGTAGCCCCGGGCCTGATAACCGGCCAGCAGGTCCAGCACCGCATCCGGCACACAATCTGGGCGCGTCCCCACACACAAGCCCACCATGTCGCTCACCGACAACGCCTCTTCATACATGCGCTGCAGGTACTCCACTTCGGCATAGGTGCTGGTATAGGCCTGAAAATAGGCGAGATAGCGCTTGGCGCGGGTCACTTCGTCCCGACGGGCCAGCAGTTGCTGCACCACGGAGAGCTGCTGGGCCGATTCGTCGGCAAAGGAGGAGACATTGCAGAAGGTGCAGCCACCACGCCCCAGAGTGCCATCACGATTGGGGCAGGTGAAGGCGCCGTGAATGGAGAGCTTGTGGATCTTCTGGCCATGGCGCTGCTTGAGATCCTGACCGAATGTATTGACGAGTTCGTGTAACTGCATGACACCTCCAGTAAAGGAGCGTCATTGTACGAGCTTGCCCGTACGGGGCGCTGCGCTGGATCAAGGGATACGAGAGTCAAAAAACATATAAATATTCACCAATAATAGGATAAATATCAGTTAACCGGACATTCTCGACGCTTTCGAGACCCATCCCCCTTCTGACCAACCTTCAGCATGGCTGCATAATTGTTAGCTAACATTCTGTTGAATAATGAAAATTTTTCTTTAGACGGGGATTTGGCAAATGCAAGTCATTCACATCAGTAATGTGATCTCAACCAGCCACTCCGACAGTGAATTGGTAAATTTACTACAAACATCCACACCCACCGAGTCAACCAACAAAACCCGACACATCAGGATTTAATCTCGCAAAAATAAAAAATGCCAGAGTAATAGCCAATTACCACCCCATTTATCCTCGCGCATCGAGATTTTGTTATGACATTGTAATAATGAAAACAGCCGGGATGTCCAATTGACCTTGCCGAAAAATCCCATTAGTTTGGAGATTCGCCACCTCAGGCGGACGGAACCACAAGAGCCAATCGCAATTTATGCAGTCTGTTGACGACAGCGCGATGCAAGGCCGAGCAAGGGAGAAATGCAATGTCACTATATGATCCAAAGCTGGAGAGGGATAACTGTGGCTTCGGCCTGTTGGCCCACATGGAAGGTGAAGCCAGCCACAAGCTTGTCCGTCTCGCGATGTCAGCATTGGCTCGCATGCAGCACCGCGGCGGTATCTCCGCCGATGGCAAGACCGGCGACGGCTGCGGTCTGTTGCTGCAAAAACCCGACAGCTTCTTTAGAGCGGTCGCCGAAGAGAAGGGATGGCACCTGGGCCGCAACTACGCGGTCGGCATGCTGTTCCTCAACCCCGATCCCATCCTGGCCCAGGCCACGCGCGACATCATCGACGAGGAGCTGGAAAAGGAGACCCTGAGTCTGGTCGGCTGGCGCAAGGTGCCCATCGATACCAATGTACTCGGCTCCATCGCCAAGGCGTCCCTGCCCAGCATTGAACAGGTCTTTGTCAACGCCCCGCCTGGCTGGGTCGACAAGGATCTCGAGCGCCGCCTCTACATCGTGCGCCGCCGCATCGAGAAACGCATCAGCGACGACTACTTCTATGTGGTCAGCCTCTCCAACCTGGTCACCGTCTACAAAGGGCTGTGCATGCCGGTGGACCTGCCGCGCTTCTATCTGGATCTCGCCGACATCCGCATGCAGGCGGCCATCTGCGTGTTCCACCAGCGCTTCTCCACCAACACCAGTCCGCGCTGGCCGCTGGCGCAGCCATTCCGTTATCTGGCCCACAACGGCGAGATCAACACCATCGCCGGCAACCGCCAATGGGCCAAAGCGCGCAGCTACAAGTTCGCCACCCCGCTCATCCCCGATCTGCAAGAAGCCGCCCCCTTCGTCAACACCACGGGGTCGGACTCCTCCAGCCTCGACAACATGCTGGATCTGTTCCTGGCCGGCGGCATGGACCTGTTCCGCGCCATGCGCCTGCTGATCCCGCCTGCGTGGCAGAAGCACCCGAACATGGATGACGACCTGCGCGCCTTCTACGACTTCAACTCCATGCACATGGAGCCCTGGGACGGCCCGGCCGGCATCGTCATGACCGACGGCCGCTACGCCACCTGCGCACTCGACAGAAACGGCCTGCGCCCGGCCCGCTACGTCATCACCAAGGACAAGTTCATCACACTGGCCTCCGAAGTGGGCACCTGGGACTACACCCCGGACGAGGTGCTGGAGAAGGGCCGGGTCGGCCCGGGCGAGCTGTTCGTGGTGGATACCAGCAACGGCAAGATCTGGACCAGCTTCGAGATCGACGACGACCTCAAGAGCCGCCACACCTACAAGCAGTGGATGGACAAGCACTGCAAGCGGCTGGTGCCGTTCGAGCAGATGGATGACGCCAGCACCGGCGCCCGCGAGTTCTCCGACGATCAGCTGAAAACCTATCAGAAGCTGTTCGGCTACTCCTATGAGGAGCTGGATCAGATCATCCGGGTACTGGGTGAAAACGGCCAGGAAGCGGTGGGCTCCATGGGGGATGACACCCCGATGGCGGTGCTCTCCTCCAGCCAGCGCACCCTGTACGACTACTTCCGCCAGATGTTCGCCCAGGTGACCAACCCGCCCATCGATCCGCTGCGGGAGAACCACGTGATGTCGCTGGCCACCTGTATCGGCCGCGAGCAGAACGTGTTCAACGAGACCTTCGGCCACGCCCACCGGGTGTTGTTCCAGTCGCCGATCCTGCTCTACTCCGACTTCCACCAGTTGCTGGCCCTGGAAGGGGAGCACTATCGCCATCAGGTGATCAGCCTCAACTTCAGACCCGAAGAGGGGCTGGAGGCGGCCATTCTACGCGTCTGTGAAGAGGCCAAGGCTGCCGCCAAGGCCGGCACAGTGCTGCTGGTGCTCTCGGATCGGGACGTCACTGCCGACACCCTGCCCATCCCGGCCGCCATGGCGGTGGGGGCGGTGCAGCGTACCCTGGTGGACAACAACCTGCGCTGTGACGCCAACATCCTGGTGGAAACCGCCAGCGTGCGCGACCCGCACCACTTCTCTGTGTTGCTGGGCTTTGGCGCCACCGCCATCTACCCCTACCTCGCCTACGAGACCCTCGCCAAGCAGGTAGAAGAGGGCGTGCTCAAGATGAGCCTGCGCCAGGCCATGCTCAACTACCGCAACGGCATCAACAAGGGGCTCTACAAGGTGATGTCCAAGATGGGCATCAGCACGGTGGCCAGCTACCGCTGCTCCCAGCTGTTCGAAGCGGTGGGCCTCTCCAAAGCCGTGGTCGAGATGTGTTTTCGCGGCGTATCGAGCCGCATCCAGGGTGCCGATTTTGTCGACATCCAGCAGGATCAGTTCAACCTGGCCCGCCAGGCCTGGCTGGCCCGCAAGGCCCTCACCCAGGGCGGCCTGCTCAAATTCGTCCACGGCGGCGAGTACCACACCTACAACCCGGACGTGGTGCAGACCCTGCAGACCGCGGTGCGCTCCGGCAACTATGCCGATTACAAGGAGTACGCCCGTCTGGTGAACGAGCGGCCGATCGCTACCCTGCGCGATCTGCTTACTCTGAAGAAGGTCGACAATCCGGTGGCGCTGGATCAGGTGGAGCCGGCGGCCAAGCTGTTCCCCCGCTTCGACTCCGCCGCCATGTCCATCGGCGCTCTGGGGCCGGAAGCCCACGAGGCGCTGGCGGTGGCCATGAACCGCCTCGGCGGCCAGAGCAACTCGGGTGAAGGCGGTGAAGATCCCAAGCGCTTCGGTACCGAGAAGAATTCGCGCATCAAGCAGGTGGCCTCGGGGCGCTTTGGCGTCACCCCCCATTACCTGATGAACGCCGACGTGGTGCAGATCAAGGTCGCCCAGGGCGCCAAGCCCGGCGAAGGCGGCCAGCTGCCCGGTGACAAGGTGACGGCCCAGATCGCCAAGCTGCGTTACTCCGTGCCCGGCGTGACCCTGATCTCGCCGCCGCCCCACCACGACATCTACTCCATCGAGGATCTGGCCCAGCTCATCTTCGACATCAAGCAGATCAACCCGAACTGCCTGGTCTCGGTGAAACTGGTCTCCGAGCCCGGCGTCGGCACCATCGCCTGCGGCGTGGCCAAGGCCTATGCGGACTTCATCACCGTCTCCGGCTACGACGGCGGCACCGGCGCGAGCCCGCTCACCTCGGTCAAATACGCCGGCTCCCCCTGGGAGCTGGGCCTGGCCGAAACCCAGCAGGCCCTGGTCGCCAACGGCCTGCGCCACAAGGTGCGCCTGCAGGTGGACGGCGGTCTCAAAACGGGTCTGGACATCATCAAGGCGGCCATCCTCGGCGCCGAGAGCTTTGGCTTCGGCACCGGCCCCATGGTGGCGCTCGGCTGCAAATACCTGCGGATCTGTCACCTGAACAACTGCGCCACCGGCGTTGCCACCCAGGATGAGAAGCTGCGCCGCGAGCACTTCACCGGCCTGCCGGAGATGGTGATGAACTACTTCAAGTTCATCGCCGAGGAGACCCGCGAGCTGATGGCCCAGCTTGGCGTCACCCAGCTCACCGACCTCATCGGTCGCACCGACTTGTTGGAGGCCCTGCCCGGCCTCACCGCCCGTCAGGCCAAGCTGGACTTGTCCGGCATCCTGGCCCGTCCGGTAGCACCGGAAGGCTCCAGCCTGTTCAGCCAGCAGCACAACCCCACCTTCGACAAGGGGCCGCTCAACCTCAAGATGGTGGAAGACCTGCTGGAGGCCGTCGAGAACATGAGTGGCGGCGAGTTCCGCTACGACATCCGCAACACCGACCGCTCGGTGGGGGCGCGCCTTTCCGGCGAGATCGTCAAGCGCCACGGCAACCAGGGGATGGCGGCCGATCCGGTCAAGGTACACTTCAACGGTACCGCCGGCCAAAGCTTCGGCGTCTGGAACGCGGGTGGCCTTGAGATGATCCTCACCGGGGATGCCAACGACTACGTGGGCAAGGGGATGACCGGCGGCAAGCTGGTGATCAAACCCCACGTCGGCGTGGCGTTCAAATCCCACGAGGCGGCCATCATAGGCAACACCTGCCTCTACGGCGCCACCGGCGGCAAGCTCTATGCCGCAGGCACCGCCGGCGAGCGCTTCGCGGTGCGTAACTCAGGGGCCCTCGCGGTAGTCGAGGGGATTGGCGACAACGGCTGTGAATACATGACAGGCGGCATCGTCACCGTGCTCGGCGAGACCGGCGTCAACTTCGCGGCGGGCATGACCGGCGGCTTTGCCTATGTGCTGGATGAGTGCGGCAGCTTCGCCAAGCGCACCAACCCCGAGCTGGTTGAACTGCTGGACGTGGCGGATCTTGCCATCCACCAGGAGCACCTGCGCGGCATCATCACGGCGCACCTCAACGAAACCGGCAGCTCGCGCGCCGAGGAGATCCTGGCCAATTTCGACTCCTATGTGCCCAAGTTCAGGCTGATCAAACCCAAGTCCAGCGACGTCAAGTCCCTGTTGGGCCACACCAGCCGTTCCAGTGCAGAACTCAGAATCCAGGCGCAATAAGGAGGGAACCCTATGAGCCAGAACGTATTCCAGTTTATCGACGTCCAGCGGGTCGACCCGCCCAAGAAGCCGCTCAAGATCCGCAAGATCCAGTTTGTGGAGATCTACGAGTCCTTCAACCAGGCCCAGGTCGGCATGCAGGCGGATCGCTGCCTCGACTGCGGCAACCCCTATTGCGAGTGGAAGTGCCCGGTGCACAACTACATCCCCAACTGGCTGAAACTGGCCAACGAGGGGCGCATCCTGGAGGCGGTGGAACTCTCCCACCAGACCAACAGCCTGCCGGAGGTGTGCGGCCGGGTCTGCCCGCAGGATCGTCTGTGCGAGGGTGCCTGCACCCTCAACGACAGATTCGGTGCCGTCACCATAGGCAACATCGAAAAATACATCACCGACAAGGCGTTCGAGATGGGCTGGCGCCCTGATCTCTCCAAGGTGGTGAAGACCGGCAAACGGGTCGCCGTCATCGGCGCCGGTCCCGCGGGCCTCGCCTGTGCCGACGTGCTGGCACGCAATGGCGTGACCCCGGTGGTGTTCGACAAGTATCCGGAGATAGGCGGCCTGCTCACCTTCGGCATCCCCTCCTTCAAGCTGGAGAAAGAGGTGATGCAGCGCCGGCGCGAGATCTTCGAGGGGATGGGGGTGGAGTTTCGCCTCGAGACCGAAGTGGGCCGTGACGTCACCTTCGCCGACCTGCTTGGCGAGTTCGATGCGGTCTTCCTCGGGGTCGGTACCTACAAGTATATGAAGGGCGGCTTTGCCAACGAAGAGGCGCCAGGGGTCTACGACGCCCTGCCCTACCTCATCTCCAACGCCAACCGCTTGCTGGGCTTCGAGAAGGCCCAGGCCGACTACATCGACTTTGCCGGCAAACAGGTGGTGGTACTGGGGGGCGGCGATACTGCCATGGACTGCGTGCGCACCGCCATCCGTCAGGGTGCCGATCGGGTGATCTGCGCCTATCGCCGCGACGCCGAGAACATGCCGGGCTCCAAGCGGGAGGTGAAGAACGCCCAGGAGGAGGGGGTGGAATTTATGTTCAACCTTCAGCCCATCGGCGTGGAGCTGGACGCCCATGGCCGTACCTGCGGCATCAAGGTGGTGAGCACCGCGCTCGGTGAGCCCGATGCCAATGGCCGCCGCAATCCTGTGGTGATCGAAGGTTCCGAACAGGTGTTGCCCGCCGATGCGGTGGTGATGGCGTTCGGCTTCCAGCCCAACCCCCAGCCCTGGATGGCGGAGTACGGCATCGAGCTCGACGGCCGGGATCGCATCAAGGCGCCGGAGCAGGCCGAGTATGCCTTCCAGACCAGCAACCCCAAGGTGTTCGCCGGTGGCGACGCGGTGCGCGGCTCGGATCTGGTGGTGACCGCCATCTACGAGGGTCGCAAGGCCGCCGAAGGGATCATGGACTATCTGGCCGTGTAAGCGGCCATCCCAAGACCAACCCAAGTAAACAGCCCCGCTTATGCGGGGCTGTTGTTTTATGTTTGCCGCAAACCGCGATGCAATAGCGGGCACACCCTAGCCAGGTCATGTCGGGGAGGCGCCTGGAGATCATAAAAAGGGGGACATGAGGCAGGCGGCGGGATGGTCACGGCACATCATGAACGACTCCGCTGGCGGTAGCGCGCCAGCGGAGGGGATCAGGCGGGTTGCGGCTCCCGTGGAATGGTGGTGACCCAGTGACGACGCCAGTGCGGCGCCTCGTAGAGATCGGGCCAGAACTCGGTCTGGTGCCAGATGGCATTGCCGCGCACCGTGTGAAAGGTGATGGCGCGTGCCTCCACTTCACCGTCGGTGATCAGCACTTCGGTCACCACTTCCCGCCCCTGCTCCAGCAGGCGGACGACGTCGAAGTTCCAGGGCCCGGCCGCCGGATAGCGCCGGTTGATCTCGACGAAGTTGCTGCGCCCCTCGATCCGTTCCCCCGACTGGGGCCAGTCGCAGATGAAATCTTCACACAGCCAGCGGGCTGCCTTGGCAAAATCATTGCTCTGCATGGCCTGCCAGTAGGCCTCCACCACCGCTCTTGGTTCCATGGTCTTGTTTTCCATGCCAGCCCTCCTACAGACGCACCACCAGCCACTCCCCCTTGCCCACCGGCACCAGCGAGGTCGCGAAGGCCGGATCCTGCTCCACCTCTGCCATCCACTCGGCCAGCTCCTCGCGATGGGAGACGGCATTGTCCACCACCAGCAGGCCGCGGGGGGCCAGCAGGCGCTGGATCTCGGGCCACCAGGCCTGGTAGTGGCGGCGATCGGAGTCGAGGAAGATGAGCTGATAAGCGGCCTTCGGCAGGGTGGGCAGCAGCGTGCCTGCGTCCCCTGCCAGCTGCTCAATCCAGGCATCGAGCCCGGCGCGCTCAAAATTGGCGGCCGCCATGGCCCGTTTGCCCTCGTCCAGCTCTATGGTGGTGACCCGCCCCCCCAGCCGTTTCGCCGCTTCAGTCAGCCAGAGGGTGGAGTAGCCGTTGGAGGTGCCTATCTCCAGCACCGCCTGTGCCCCTCTCGTCTGGACCAGCACAGCCAGCAGTTCGCCGGTGTCGCGGGTAATGTTGAGCATCTTGCTGCCACGGGAGTGTTGTGCGCCGTCGTGCCGCTCGCCAAACAGCTCCAGTTCCCGTTTCAGTTGTTCCAGTGCCATGTATCCTCCTTGACGGTGTAAACGAGTCGGCCCGGTGCATGGCATGGCTGGGCCGACCCCGATGTTCATCATGTGGCTGCCTGTTCGTCATCCGGGGGCGTATCCCCCAGCAGGTAGCGAGGGCCGCTGCCGAGGGCGGCGGCCTGATCATCCGGATTGTAAAGTGCGCAGTGCTCGAGGGAGAGGCAACCACAGCCGACACAGGCGCCGAGCTTTTCCTTGAGCTGCTGCAGGGCCGCGATGCGCCGATCGAGCAGCCCCTGCCACTGACCGGCAATCCCGACCCAGTCGCTGCGATCCGGGGTGCGCCCCTCGGGCAGGCCGGCCAGGGCCTCGCCTATCTCGCCAAGGCTCAGCCCCATGCCCTGCGCCACCCGGATGAAGGCGATGCGCCGCAGCACATCCTGCGGATAGAGCCGCTGTCCCCCGTCGCTGCGCACGCTGCGGATCAGCCCCTTCTGCTCGTAAAAGCGCAGGGCGCTGGCCTTGACGCCCGAGCGTTTGGCAATCTGGCCGATGGCCAGCCATTTGCGTTCCATCGCCACGCTTGACCTCAAGTTAGCTTTAACTTGCACAATCCTGTCTCCCCTCATGAAAGGAGTCAAATGATTATGCATTATCTTCATCAACTGCTCGATGCCAACCAGGCATTTGCCCTCAATGGTCGCGGCACCACCAACCACTGCCCGATGGCGCTGCACGCCCTGCATGAGATGAGCGCCAGCCCAGCGCGGCTGCAGCGTTTCTTTGCCCACTGGCAGGCCAATCATGCCCTGCCGGGGGGTGAGCAACAGCAGGGGGATGAAAAGGAGATGCAGTTTGTCCGGCTGCGTCAGCAGTTGGCAGCACGGCTGGCCGCTGAGGGTTGGCTACCCGCCTTTGGCGACCTGCTGGAGCAGGGGCTCTCCCCGGCAGGCGGCGCCTTTCATCCGCTGATCCGCCTGGCCTGCGCGCTGGAAAATGGTCACCTGGGAGAGCAGGCCGCCGCCCTGGCTGCCTGGCAATGCGACCCCTTGCGGGTGCCGGCCGGGCAGGGAGCACCGGTGCAGGATATCGACGGCCTGCTGAGCGTACTGGCGCAGCAGTGGGAAGGGTCGCGCTGGCAGGGCGACTGGATCACCGAGCGACTGCGGCAGGTGACGGATGCGCCGACCTGGGCGGCGGGATTGCCGGGTGGGCTCCCGTCATCCTCGGATCTGCTGGTGCAGCTGGCTGACGCGGCCCTCGCCCTCTACTGGCAGACCGGCAACTTTACCGTGCTGCACATGGTGACCGGCAGTCGCGCCGCCGCCATCGTCGCCCGCCATTTGCCCGCGTCATGGCAAGGGCGCTGGCAGACCCTGATGTGGCAGGCGGTAGCGGCCGCCTATGTCACGGTCGGCGCACCGTCACTGCAAAGGCCGGTCTGGCCCGATACCGGCAAGCTGGTGTGGCAACACGTGCTGGCCAGCGCGGTGGAGAGCCTCGACGATCATGTGATCAAGCTGGTGCACTGCTGCTGGCGGGAGGGGCTCGCCAGGCCTTTGCTGGCGGAGCGTTATCTGGTGGTGGCTGCCCGCGCAACGGGTCTGCTGGCGCCCCTTACCAAGCCGGATGCCATCTAAGGGCTGGGCTCCACAGGATGGGACCGCCCCTAGGAGGCGGGCAGCCGGGTGAAATGAATGACGGGGCAGCGGGGGGCCACGCCCCGGGTCAGGGTCAGCGGCTGGGCACGGTAACTCAGCCGGTAGCTGCCGGGCCGGGAGAGATCATAGACCAGGGTCAGATCCGCGTCGGCCTGACTCTGCTGACCAGCCCCCAGCAGGAAGAAATCCTCGGCGCCCGGGTTGCCCCGCTTGGCCAGCGGGCCCTTGTAGGGCAGCGGCTGTTCATCGAGGGTAAGATCGATGGCATCGGCAAACCAGCCTTCGAACGGCGTGAACCAGCTCAGCACCTCGAGCGGCCCCTCCCCCCGGTTGGTCAGGGTCATCACCAGCGGCAGCGGCTCGTTGACCCGGCTTTGTGCCTTGACCGACAGCTCGCACTGCAGGGGGGCCAGCGCCAGGGTGGTGAGCAAGAGTGTCATCATGGTCGCTCCTTCCTGTGACAAACGACATGGACAAAAAGGGGCCTTGCGGCCCCCGGTCGGCAAATCAGTTTTCGCTCGGCGTGTTCTCGGCGAAGTACTCGTGGTTGTCGGCGTTGTTGAGCGCTTTGACCGGATCCGTCTTCGCCAGGTTGCGGGCATTGGCCTGACCGTAACCCAGATCGTCGGTGCCCGCCACCACATTGAAGTGGCTCAGCTCGTGAACGATGGTGCCGGCACGGGAATCGGTCCCGCTGACCGGTGCGGTCCAGAAGCTCTTGCACAGGTAGACCTTGTAAGGCTGATCCGGATAGACATAAGCAAAGTAGCTCTGCTTGCAACCACAGTCGAAGGTGAGCGGCTTGTTGTCGATGGCATCCTTGATCTTGCTGAAGTGGGTCTCGGCCTGATCCCAGCGCGACGCATCATAGGCGCCAAACCAGCTGCGGTAACGCTGGCCATCCGGCTTGTCCACCGCCAGGTAGCTGCTGGAGTTGTTGGTGATGCCGCTGGCGGCATCCAGCGCCGCCAAGATGTCGCTCTTCTGGGTGTTGGTGCAGCGGCCGCTGAAACTGACCGAGGCGGTCACCGCCTGCGGCTCGACCAGGGGAGCCGCCTTGGCCAGCACCCGTTCGTCGCTCACCCCTTCCACCCACAGGGTCACGGCATTGGACTCGCTCGCCTGGGCCTGCTTGGCCTTGGCGGCTTTCGCCTCTTGTGGCAGCGTCGGCAGCAGGTAGCGGATGCTGTACTGGCCCTGGGCGCTCATGTCGTAGAGACCGGAGACTTCAGCCTGCACCGTCAGGCTCTGGCCGGCCTTGAGCAGCTGGAAGTCCTTGTCGGTCGGGGCAGCCCGCTTGATCAGGGCCCCCTCATAGCTGACCTGCTGGCCGTCCCGCTCCACCAGAAACAGGGGGGCATCCTCGCTGCCCGGCAGTTGCCACTTGAGCAGGCGAACCGGCTTGTCCCCGGTGTTGGTCAGGGTCAGGTTGACGCGCACGTCGTCGCTGCTGCCATCCACCAGGGTGAGCTTGGCATCGAGCCCGGCGGCGCAGAGCGGAGAGGCCAGCACGCCGGCCAGCAACAGGGCAATGGGAGTCGCTTTCATCATGTTTCCTCATTCATTGAGTGTCGCCTTGTCAGGCGGTTTGCTTCCTTCAAGGCCCTCTTTGGGGCTCAACCACCCTAGAGCAGTTTTTTTCCGCGACCATCCCACCATATGGGTGACGCCCCCCAGGATAGGGGGAACGTCGGGCATCCCTCGCTGCTGCGACAACAATCGCGGCCCCTCCCCCTTGCCCCTCTCTGCATTCTCTGTCCGGTGGATTGCGTCCATAAAAAACCCCGGCACCGGGCCGGGGTCTCAGACAAATGGCACTCACTCTTTGCAGGGGCCCGCCAGCAGGGCCAGCGCCGGCTGCGCATTGCCCGGCACCAGCCGGTAGGCCTTGTGGTGCTTGACCAGGGTGGTCTTCTTGTTGCCCTGGCTCAGCAGCAGGCCGTGGGTGAAGGCGCCTTGCGCCAGTCGGGCCTCGTCGCCGCGCACATAGAGGGTGAGCGGCTTGACCAGCTCACCCGCCTCGATGTGGCCCTGATATTCGCTGGCACTGATGATGAGGCTCGGCTGACCGCCCGACTGCAGGCGCAGCTTGGCGCTCACCTCGCTGTCGGTGATCACTAACCAACCCTCGGCCGCGAGCTCGGCCAGCAGGGCCGCCAGCTTGCTCCCCAGCTGCAGCGGTTCGCATGTGGCCCGCTCATACTGGCGAATGATCCGCTCAAGCAACCCCTTGAGATCGGCGCCAGCCCCCAGGGTGCGGCCCAGCTGCACCCACTCTTTCAAATCCTCCATCACCAGGCGGGAGAAGCGTTTCTCCTTGAGGGATTCCGCCATCCAGCTGCAGAGAAAGTGGCTCTCTTGCGCCGGGGTGCGCTTGCCAGACTTCTGCTCGGCGGTACGGGCCAGTTCTGCCAGGCTCTGACTGGCCATCTCGAGCAGGGCCTGATTGTAGGTGGGAGAGGTCATAAGCAATCCTTCAGTTGACCGCGACGGGTCAACACCGATGACAGAGAAGGCAAAGGCGCCAGTGGCGCCTTTGCGGTTCAATAGAGCGTGCGCCCTTATTTAGGCTGACGCGGCTTCTTGGCGGCCGCCAGGCGCTTGAGGCGCTGGCCCTGCAGCTTGGACTCGGCCATGGCCTGGGCGGCGGCGTTGTCTTCACGCTGCGGGCGCTTGCCGAAACGACGACGCTCCTGCAGCTGCTTGATCAGATCGTCGCGGCTGCTTACCTCGTAGCCCGGCACCATGATGCGGCGGATCTTCTGGCCGATCACTGCTTCTATCTCCAGCAGGGTGCGCTCTTCTTCGCGGCTGACGAAGGAGATGGCCATGCCGCTCTTGCCGGCGCGGCCGGTACGGCCGATGCGGTGCACGTAGTCTTCGGCGAGGAACGGCAGATCATAGTTGACCACGTAGGCAAGATCCGGAATATCCAGCCCGCGCGCGGCCACTTCGGTGGCCACCAGCACCCGCAGCTTGCCCTCGCTGAACTCGCGCAGGGCGCGGCGACGGCTGCCCTGAGCCTTGTCGCCGTGCACCACGGCGGACTTGATGCCATCGAGGTTCAGCTCTTCCACCAGCTCGTCGCAGCTCTCACGGGTGCTGGCGAACACCAGTACCTGTTGCCAGTTCTGCTTGCCGATGAGCTCGGAGAGCAGCTCGCGCTTGCGCTTCTGCTCCACCGGGTAGACGGTGTGGCTGACGGTGTCGGCAGTGGAGTTCTGCTTGTTGACGCTGACGATCTGCGGCTTGTCCAGCATCAGGTTGGCGAGCTTCTTCACTGCCTCGGAGAAGGTGGCGGAGAACAGCAGGTTCTGGCGGGTCTTGTTGACCGCCTGCAGGATCTTCTGCACATCGGCGCTGAAGCCCATGTCGAGGATGCGGTCCGCTTCGTCCAGCACCAGGGTCTCGACCCCGGAGAGGCTCAGGTTGCAGGCGGTGAGGTGTTCGAGCAGACGGCCCGGGGTCGCCACGATAATGTGAGCGCCCGCTTTCAACCGCTTGGCCTGCACGTCCTGCTTGCCGCCACCCACGATGGTGAGGGTGGTGATATCCAGATACTTGGCGAAGTCATTGATGTTGCTCGCCACCTGGGCCGCCAGCTCGCGGGTCGGGGTCAGGATCAGCACCCGGGCGTTGGAAGGCTGCACCGGCGCCGGATTGTCCACCAGTCGCTGCAGGATCGGCAGGGCGAAGGCGGCGGTCTTGCCGGTGCCGGTCTGGGCGCTGGCCAGCAGGTCACGGCCACGGCGCACGGCCGGGATGGCCTGGCTCTGCACAGGGGTCATCTCCTGATAACCGCACTCTGAGATGGCGCGCAAAATCTCGGGGGCAAAATCGAACGATTCAAATCTCATAATGGGTTCCTGTGTTCCAGCGGGACTGTGGCTGGCCTGGTTGGCTCGGCATGAGCAAGAAGTCGGCTATGACCACCGACGGCTGTGCCTGACATCAAGTCAGAGAGTGGCCGGAAAATGGCGGGCGCGAAGTGTAACAGATAGGCGGCGCAAATTCTGCCTCAAAAACGTTCCTTTTCACGGCGTCCCGGATCGCCCCCCATGGGCCGGTCCGGGCTGGCTCCAGCTTAGCCTCCCCGCCCGTTTCTGACCTGGAAATCGCGCTGGAACAGGCACATGCGGATGGCGGTGCGGTAGTGGCCATCGATGAAAAACTCCTCTTTGAGCTCCCCTTCCGGCTCGAATCCCAGCGCCTGATAGATGTGGATGGCCCGGGCGTTGTCCCGATCGACGATGAGATAGAGCTTGTGCAGGTTGAGCACGTTGAAGGCGTACGTCATCGCCTTGAGGGTCGCGCTCCTGGCATACCCCTTCCCCTGATGGGCGGGGGCGATGATGATCTGGAATTCGGCACGGCGATGGATGCTGCGAATGTCCACCAGCTCCACCAGCCCCACCTGGCTGCCCGCCACCTCGAGGATGAAGCGGCGCTCGTGCTGGTCGTGGATGTGCTTGTCATAGAGCTGGGCCAGCTCCATGTAAGCCTCGTAAGGCTCCTCGAACCAGTAGCGCATGATGCTGGCGTTGTTGTTGAGCTGATGAACGAACTTGAGATCCTCGCGCTCGAGGGGACGAAGGGTCAGGGTGTCGGGGGATGACATAAGGTACCTGCTTGCAGATTGGAAGGGCGCCGGCCAGCCAAAAGGGGCGGCGCCATGACATGAAGAGGGGAGAAACAGAGGGCAAGGCCCCTGCCCCCTTAGCGGATGCGGTTGGTCGGTCGCTTGAGCAGACGGATGGCGATGGCCGCCATGGCGATGATGAAGAGGCCGAGCGAGGTCACCAGCAGGCACTTGGTCAGCAGCTCGTGGTGCTGGGCGAACACCGGGGTCGCCATCACGAACTTGCCCACCAGGCTCAATACCAGGGCCCAGAGGAAGGCGCTGGCGAAGCTGGCGATCATCACCCGTGGCAGATGCAGACGCGAGACCCCCATCAGCATGGGCGTCAACACCCGCACGAACGGCACAAAGCGGGAGGAGAACATGGCCCAGAAGCCGTAGTTGTGCAGCAGGCGCGAGGCCCGTGGCAGGCTGCCATCCGGGATCATCCGCTCCACGTGGCCCATGAAGGAGGTACCGTGCAGCGCCTGGCCCTGCACGTAGGCGATGAGGCTGCCAAGCCCGGCGGCAAGCGGCATGTAGAGCAGCGTCACCTCGGGGCCGAGCACCCCCATGCCCACCAGGCCGCCGGCCAGCAGCACCAGGCTGTCACCGGGCAGGGGCAGGAACACGAAACTCGATTCGAGAAACAGGATCACCACCAGGCAGGTGACGAGCAGACCCACGGCCTGCATCTGGATCAATTGGTCAAAGTCCTGTTGCCATATGGCAAGCAGCATCTCCTGCATCTGGTGACTCCCATCAACTTCATGAGGTGGCCCGACGGCCTCCGGTGCGGCAGACCCTCCCCTGTCGCCAACCCCTCTCTTCCCTGAGGGTGGCCCGTTATACACCCGGCCAAGTGAACAAGAAATTAATACAGGTCACGGATAGACGAGATAATCGGCTGCAGGCCCTAAAAAAATGAGGCCCGCATCTGTCGTGCGGGCCCCGGCCATCCAGCCACTCAGCTGTATTTGAGCCGCTGCAGCTTGGTGAGGGTGAGCAGGGTCTGAGCCGAGAGATCGCACACCGACAGCACGAAGGCGAGCTCGTCCGGGTGCCAGACCTCCTCCAGCCTAGCCCGCTCGGCGATGATGAAACCGAGCAGCTCATCCCCATGCTTGAGGGGCGCCATCAGGATGGTGCCAGAGAGCCCCTCCAGCCCGAGCTGGGCCAGCATGGCGCCAAAGCGGGTCAGATCGTAGGGCTCGCGCAGGATGAGGCAGGGTTCGTGCTCGGGCTTGGAGGATTCGTAGCGCCCCTGGATCAGCGCATAGGGCAGGTGAAACCCCTGCTGATGGTGGAGCTTGGGCAGGAAGAAGAGATCCTGGCAGTACATGGATTGCCTGTCTTCGGCGCTGAACCAGACGCTGGCCCGCACCGCCCCAGTGCCGGCGCAGATCGCCTCGTTGATGTGACGGGCGGCCTGGCCCGGATCCTCGCCGGTCAGCAGATCGCTTTTGGCCAGGTGAATGAGGGCGCCGTGCTGCAACTTCTGGCGGGCTTCGCTGTCGGCCTGCTGCTGGCGCAGACTGTCGAGATGATCGAGCATCCGATTGCAGTCGACGGCCACCTGGGAGATCTCGTCACTGCCCTCCACCAGCAGGCGGCGCACCGCGCCGTCCTCGCCGATGAGCCGCAGATTGGCACTCAACCGTTGTAGGCGGGCGGCGATATAGCCGTTGAGGATCAGCAGCACCAGGCCACCAAACAGCAGTACCCCCAGGCTCAGCAGCCAGAAGATGCGCCGCTCGACGGCCTTGCCCTCCAGCATCAGATCCCGTGGCAGGGTGAAGCGAAAGATCAGGGGATCTTCCTCTCGCAGGGTATCGATCTGGGCCAGGGTGAGCAGCCGCTCCTCCTGCGGCAGGATCAGGCTGTCATTGGCCCTGAGCCTGGCCAGGGTGGTGACCCCCAGGCTGGTGGCCAGCTGCTGCGGACTGAGAAACGAGAGCGACAGATTGGTGCGCTTTTGCAGCTGATGAACCAGCCGGGTATTGAAAGCCTTGAGCAGCAGCAGGGTGCCGCGGCTCGGCCCCTCCCCCTCGCTGGTCAGGATCTGGGTAGCGGCCAGCAGGTAGTAGCGCTCCCCGTCGAACCAGATGCCGCCATTGGGCTTGAGGCTGCCGTAGCGCACCAGATAGTCGGTGAGCGGCGCGAGCTCGTCCGGCGTCTGCGCCAGCAGCTTGCCGCCGTGATAGGCAAAGGCCACCTGCGGCTGCTTGTCGGCGTCATAAAGAGCCACCAGATCCACCGCCAGGGTCTCGAAGGTGCGGGCGTTGAGGTTGGCCGCCAGATAGGCGGGATCCCGGCTCGCCATGTAGGCGTAAGTGTCATCCCACTCGGACCAGTCCTGCCCCAGGATGGTGAGCTGATCCAGTTCGGCCTGCACCACGGCCCTGACCCGCTCGCGGTTGCGCTCCACGCTCAGGCGCTCCAGCTCGCCGAACTTGTTGCCCACCACATAATGGAGGCCGACATAGCCGACCCCCAGCAACAGCAGCAGCGTCAGCACTATGGTCAGCGTAATCTTGCGGCTGATCTTCATCTTTACCCACACTCCCGAACAGGTGACCCATTGAGTTTAATGGATTTTGCCTCGCCATCCGCCTTGTGTGCGAAAAACCTCGCCAGAGTGCTCAACCCTTCGCCGCGGGGATAAAACGTCGCCTGGAAAGGTTCATTCGACTCGGCATATGAGCTGCCAAGCCAGCCAAAAATCGCTACAGTGTAACCGTGCCTCAGCGCAAGAGGCGTCACGGAGCCCGCCATGCTCATACCACTCGTTCACCCGCTGCGCAGCGCCCTGCTGCTCACCCCGCTGCTTGGCCTCGGCCAGCCGGCCATGGCCGAGGAGGAGTCGCGGGTGCAACAACGCGCCAATGCGGTGGTCTCCCTGATGACCTTTACCGTGGTGCCCGACATCACCGCCAGCAACATCAACATCGGCAGCGGCACCAATCAATCCTCGGCCCTCAACATGACCCAGGTCGGCGGCGGCGCCACCATGAGCGAGAGCGTGCCGGTTTATCTGGAAGGAACCCTGGGATTCAGCCGCTACGACCCCCAGTTCGTGATCAGCAACGGCAGCGAGAGCCGCACCCTCCCCACCAAGTGGAACAGCCTGACGGCCACCGGCGGGATCGGCTGGGACATAGGGCTGCACCGGGACAGACACGGCGGCAACCTGGTGCTGCGCCCCATCGGCAACGTCACCCTCGGCACGGTGGCGAGCGATCTGCGCATCGGCAACTGGCTGCTGGGTCAGTACACCGGCAAGAACCTCGACTTTCTCGATGGCGGCCGGCTCGACGTCTATGGCCTCGGCGGTGCCATGATGCTGGACTACGAGCTCTTCTCCCCCGCTCAGGACATCGACGCCGAGCTGCGCTACTCCTATCAGCACCTGCAGAGTTTTGGTGGCACCGCCGCCAGCGTGACCGGCCAGGCCAACGCCGAAAACCTCGGCCTCTATCTGCGCCGCCGCGCCCCCATCGGCAGTCTGACGCTGCTGGGCAAACCCGTGCGCTACGTGCTGGAGGGGGCCCGTACCGAATACCTGGGCGAGCAGCGCGGCCTGCTCGGCTTCAACTCCCTCAACTCCCTCGGCCTCGGGCTGGAGCTCGACAGCAGCAAGTACGATATCTTCGTCACCCGCACCCGGCTGGTGGCCCGCTATATGTTCAGCCACAACACCAGCGGCTACGGCGTCGGGCTGGCGATGAGTTTCTAGGCCAACCCTTCATTTATTTGCCTGCGCCGCTGGCTCAGGGCGTTGTGCCGCCTTCCTCGTCAAAGGTGGCGGCCAGGGACACCAAATAGACCGTCATGCCCCGCTGGCTATCAGACACACCGCCTATCACTTTTGCCGGCCCCGGAGAGAGGAAGACCTGGTTGCTGAGCTCGCGCCGCTCGCCACTCTTGCCCAGCTGCAAGATGGTGATATGGTAGACACCCGCGTCCTGACTGTCGCGTGTCACCTTCACCCGCTCCCCCCCTCTTTCGAACTGCCACACGGGGCCACCCTGGGCAGGGATCTCGATGTAACGGCTTTGCGCTGACAGTGGCTGCACGGTCAATTCCGTCGCACTCGCGGCAGAGCCAGCGAGCAGCAGGCTAAAGAGTATGGCGTTTGTCATGATGACTTCCTTCCCGGTTCATATGGTATTGCCTTGGCACAAGGTAAACGGGTTGCCAGCAGGCAACCCTCACTTGCTTTACAAAAAGGTGGCAATCCTAACCAGTTTTCATCGCATAGCACAGGGGGCCTCCCTCAACGCGGCTCCCTACGCCAGGCTGTCACTACCAACCGCTTGATCCCGCTCGCACTTTTTCATCATTGAGTGATTTAACATTGCCAGATGACCCTGTATAAAAAGAGAACGCCCCTACCTGCTTCGGCAACTATGGACATCAGGGGCTTCCCAGACGGAAGAGATCGACAAGGACATCACCATGGCCAAGTTCCTCAATACCAGTGCAACCAATTACTTTCTTGAAGAACTGATCAAGGACGCCAAGGAGCGACTGATCCTGATCAGCCCCTTCCTCAAGCTCAATGACAGGATCAAGGAGCTGCTGACCGACAAGAACCGCCTCAAGATCGATGTACGGATCGTCTATGGCAAAAGTGAGCTTCAGCCGGAAGAGATCAGCTGGCTCAAGGAGCTCACCTATATCCGCACCAGCTTTTGCAAGAACCTCCATGCCAAGTGCTACCTCAATGAAGAGATGTGCATCATCACCAGCCTGAATCTCTATGAGTTCAGCCAGGTGAATAACAACGAGATGGGGGTATTGATCCAGCGTTCGGAAGACAGCGACCTGTACCGCGATGCCTACGATGAAGCCCAGCGCATTATCCGGGTGAGCGAAGAGGTGCGCATCACGTTGGAGCGCGTCACAAGCGACAGTGACCAGCAGGACACCGTGGCCGCCCATGCAGGTCCGGCACCGGTTTGTCCCAAATGCGGTACAACCATGGTACTGAGGACCAGCAAACGGGGAGATACCAAGGGCAACAGCTTCTGGGGCTGCCCCAGCTATCCCAAATGCCGCAGCATCATCCCCATCGAGACACATCCTTGACCCAGGTCTGTGAAGGCTAAATCACATGGATATCACTGCTGCCATAGCGCCGCTGCTGACTCAGCTCTGGTTTCTTCTGCCAGTGCTGTTGATTGCCACCCTGATCAAAACACCCTGGTTCAAGGGGATGATCGGGGAGTGGTTTATCAATCTCAGCCTCCGTCTCTTTCTCGACAAGCAGGAATATCACCTGCTCAAGGACGTAACCCTGCCCACCCCGCAGGGCACGACCCAAATCGACCATGTGCTGGTGTCACGCTTCGGGGTTTTCGTGATAGAGACCAAAAACATAAAGGGGTGGATATTCGGCAATCCTGCCCATAAAAGCTGGACCCAGCAGATCTATCGCCGCAGGCACTGTTTTCAAAATCCCCTGCGCCAGAACTATCTGCATGTGATGACCCTCAGATCCCTGCTTGGGCTGGCGGATCACCAGCTTCACTCCGTCATCTTCTTTATCGGCGACTGCACTTTCAAAACCCCTGTGCCAGACAACGTGATGAACCGCGGGCTCATTCGTTATATCAAAGGCAACACCACACCGGTTTTGACACCTACCGAAGTAACCCGGGTTATCGACACAATCCAGCGAGGACGACTGGCCGCCAACTGGCAGACCCACAGACAGCATGTCACCCAGCTCAAGGCGCGCCATGCCAACCCATCCTTCAAAACTGTGTCCACCCATACCCCTGTCAGGCAATCAGTCACAAGCCTACCATCACAGGACGCATCGCCACTGGACAGTCCATCTCCACTTTGCCCCAGATGTGGCAACACAATGGTCTTGCGTACCGCGACTCGGGGTGAAAACAAGGGCAGTCAGTTTTGGGGATGCAGCAGGTTTCCAAAATGCAGATACATTACTTTGTTAGATAATCAGTCCCCTATGTCGGAGAACACTATACCGAATCATTAAACGGACCAGAGATTATTGAATCTGTGCAGGGGATTATTTTATGTCTACACCCTGTCACAGCTTAAACACCCTTGGTCTAGACACATCAGTACATTTATGGAGCAATAACATGCAAGTGTTTTTAGATAAACTCATGGCTCGTTTGCACAGCAGATATACAACTATTTTTTCTCACTATTACCCGGCACATGGCTCTACCGGTTTCACCGAACGAAATCTCACCAACAACTTTGTTTCTGCACTTGAAAGCCTTTACCCAGGTTCATGCTTCTCATGGTTTGAGGCTCCAATCAGCCTCACGGAAAAGAAACATATGGACGCAGTTGTTTTCACTGAAACTGAGCTTTTTCTTATTGAGGCTAAGCGTTTTACTGCACCTCAATCAAAAACTAATAGTGTCAGGCATGACATTGAGCGAATGCAGTCCAGTGAAGCCCTTCTATTACTTGAAAAGGGATTGATTAACCCAATACCGCGCCAGCGGTATGCAGTAGTACTGGCAGATGTTTGGACAGAAACTAAAGGAAAACAAGATATCTTCGATACTTGGCCAACCTGCCTAAATAGCGGCCCATTTCTCTATAGTAAGGCACTAGATTTTTCTGATCTCCCGATCGAAGGAGAGTGGAAAAACAATTACAAGATACTGGTTGCGGTTAAAGAGTTAACTTGAAACCATGATATTTACATAAGACAAAGGCGGCCAATTGGCCGCCTTTGTTGTTGAAAGGTATCAGCGGATCGTCGCCATCTTCTGCACGCAGCGCTGTTCGCGCTCATCCACCCGCTTGGCAAACCAGGCGGTGGTGAGGTTGCGGGTGATCTTGGGGCTTTTCAGCTGGATGCCGGGCAGGATGGCGCGCGGCAGCCGTTTGCCCGCTTTCTGGTCTGCCAGCGTGAACACGCGATGATAGAGGTCGCTCTGGCCAAATTCAGCAGTATCGCCGAGCTTGAGGCTCTGGTGGATGGCCTGCTTGCTCATGCTGAGCTGGCCGGCGATGGCATGAACCGCGAGCTCGGTCTTGCCCGGCAGATCGGAGTCGTAGCGAATGAGATCCCCGTCCAGCGCCAGGGTCTTGCCACTCAGCCGGCTCACTGCGGCCTGGAAGGCGGCATTGCGGCTCGCGTACCAGCCCGCATTGAAGTCGGCGAAGCGATAGAGGGTGTCGGGGTAGTCGGCCGGGTAGCCGAAGATGTGCTTGGTGCCAAACCAGATGCCACCGCGGCGGGTGAACACCTCGTGGCGAATGGAATCCTTGACCGGATAGGGGTAGCCGCGGGTGTTGGCCTCGGCAAAGGCGACGCTCACCTGCATAGGGCCGCCGGTACGCACCGGGTTCATGTTGCCAAAGAGCTGCTTGCCCATCGGCACCTCCCCGATCATGTCTTCAAAGATCTCGCTCATCTCCCGCTCGTTACGCAACTTGTCGATGCGCTCGGCGTAGGTTTTGCCGGTGGGGGATTTGATGGAGAGCGCGGTGCGCACCACAAACTCAGGGATCAGCAGCTTGCCGGCGCGGGCGTTGATCTCCTTCCAGGCTATCTTGCCAAGGCCCGGCACCACGGGGTCAGCCTGGTAGGTGGCCTCCTGCTCGGCCACCGCCAGCACGGTACAGACGTTGTGATCGCTCACCGTCAGCCCCTGGCTGGTGAGCGCCGTCACCACGTCGTTGGCCCAGCCCGGCTTGTCCACCACATTGCGCGGCAGGAAGGTGACGATGCGGCTCTTCATGTCGGCCGGTTTCTGTGGCTGCATCGCCTTGGGAATGGGACGCCCCGCCGGGGTCCCCGAGGTCGACGGCGTGGCCGGTGCGGGCGGCTCGCTGGCACAACCGGCGAGCAGCAAGGTGACGAGCAGCGGCAACCCGCGCACGACCACAGAAGGAGAGAATAGAGACATGATCATCAAGGCATCCGGTACAGAGACTGTGCCCGACCTGTATCAGGCGAGCAAATGGTCGCTCATTGTAGAGGATTGATCCACAAGGCTAAAGCCTGATGGCCGCGGCGTTCTATTGTGCCTGACAGCCCCTGCCGTCATCCCCTCACAAACCAGGATGACAAAGGCCCATTGATAAGCTTTTATCGAGAGTGATTTACATTTAGAATGCCGCCGCCCGGACGCTCACGGTATAGACCCCATGGACAGACTGACCCTTCTCTTTGACCCCGTGCAGCGGTGGCTGATCACGCCGCTCTGGCACTGCCTCACCGGATTGCTCGATTTCAATGGGCGCCTGGGTGTCCCCTTCTTGCTGATCTCGGGCACGATCGCCTACCTGCTCTATCGCTATCGACGCCGCCAGGGAGATCCCGGCGCCCGCAGCTTTAGCAGTTTCCTCGGGGGCCGGGCCGTCTGGCTGCACCCCTCGGCTCTGCTCGACTACCAATACTATCTGGTGCGGGCGCTGCTCCATGTGGCGCTGATCCTGCCGATCCTGGCCCTGCTCCACCCCTGGCTGCTGCAGGCTGAGGATGTCCAGTCTGCCCTGACCCGGCTGTGGGGGGAGCGTCCCCGGCTGGCCGAGGCGAGCTGGCTGATGATGCTCTACGGTCTGGGCGTCTTTCTCATCAGCGATCTGGTGCATTACTGGCTGCACCGCGCCTTCCACAGTCGCTGGCTCTGGGAGTTTCACAAGGTACACCACAGCGCGACCGTCATGGTGCCGCCGACAGCGAGCCGCATCCATCTGGTGGAGAAGCTGTGCGAGATGCTGGCCAAGGGGAGCTGTCTTGCCCTCTACGCCGGCGCCTTCCACTGGCTGTGTGGCGGCACCGTGCGCCCCTACACCCTGTTCGGGGTGAGCTACCTGGTGCTGCTGTTTAACTCCCTGGCTGCCAACCTGCGCCACACCCATGTCTGGCTCTCGTTTGGCCCGCGGCTCGAACATGTCTTCAACAGCCCGGCCCAGCACCAGATCCACCACAGCCGTGATCCCCGCCACTTCAACCACAACTTCGGCACCAACCTCTCGCTCTGGGACTGGTGGTTCGGCACCCTCTATGTGACCAACAGCCAACCCGAGCCACTCTCTTTCGGGGTCGGTCCCAGGGACAACGAGCGCTACAGCCACCTGAGCGCGCTCATCCTGCGCCCCTTCCTGGTCACCGCACTCAAGCTGTGGCGCACCCTGCCGCGCCCGCGCGGGCGTAATGCGATGGCCGATTGAGCCTGGCAGCCATAAAAAACGCCACCTTGCAGTGGCGTTTTTTATTGGCGAAGAAGCGTGCTGGCTCAGGCGCTCTGGCGCAGCGCCTCTATCTGGGCGGCGCCATTGATCACCGCCTGCAGGGAGGCGCTGACCACGTCGCGGCCGATGGCTACCCCGCAGGTGCGGGTCCCATCGACGCTCAGCAGCACATAGGCCGCCGCGCGGGACTCGGTACCGGCGGTGAGGGCATGCTCGGAATAATCCAGCACGTCGATGTGCATCCCGGTCTGACGCTGCCAGCCGTTGACCAGGGCCGTGATGGCCCCCTCCCCTTCACCACTGAGCTGCAGCGAGCCGGTCGGGGTCTGCAGCTCCAGGCGCAAACTCTCCTGGCTGTCGCGACCAAGCTGGAAGCGACCGATGCGATAGCCGTGGGCAGGCTCGAGGTAGTGGCGCTCGAACAGGGAGCGGATCTGCTCCGGGCTGATTTCGCTGCTGCAAGCCTCGGCCTCGGCCTGAACCCGGCGGCTGAAGTCAATTTGCAGCCAGCGTGGCAGTTGCAGACCAAGGTCGCGCTCCAGCAGGTAGGTGACGCCCCCCTTGCCGGACTGACTGTTGATGCGGATCACCGCCTCGTAACTGCGACCGAGATCGGCCGGATCGATGGGCAGGTAAGCCACGTCCCAGTAGTGATCCGGCTTTTCTGCCGCGAGAGACTTGCGGATGGCATCCTGGTGACTGCCGGAAAACGCGGTGTAGACCAGCTCGCCGGCATAGGGGTGGCGCGGATGCAGGGCAATCTGGGTACAGGCCCCCACGGTGGCGACGATGGCATCCATGTCGGAGAGGTTGAGCTCGGGGTTGATCCCCTGGCTGTAGAGGTTCATGGCCATGGTGACGATGTCCATGTTGCCGGTACGTTCACCGTTGCCGAGCAGGGTGCCCTCGATGCGATCCGCCCCCGCCAGCACCGCCAGCTCGGCGGCGGCCACCCCGCAACCCCGATCGTTGTGGGTATGGATGGAGATACTCACCTCGGGGCGCGCCTTCAAATTGCGGCAGAACCACTCCACCTGATCCGCAAACACGTTGGGGGTGCTCACCTCCACCGTGGCGGGCAGGTTCAGGATCATGGGGCGGGCTGCGCTGCGCCACTCATCGATGACGGCGTCACACACCTCGACGGCAAACTCCACCTCGGTGCTGCTGAAGCTCTCCGGCGAGTACTGAAAGCTCCACTCGGTGCCCGGATTGCGGGCCGCATACTCCCGCACCCAGCGCGCCCCCTGCACGGCGATGGCCTTGACCCCGTCGCGACCTGTGTTGAACACATAGTTGCGCTGGGTCGGGTTGACCGAGTTGTAGACGTGCACGATGGCCCGCTTCGCCCCCTTGAGGGCCTCGAAGGTGCGGGCGATGAGATCTTCGCGCGCCTGCACCAGCACCTGGATGGTGACATCGTCCGGAATCAGGTTGCGGTCGATAAGTTCGCGTACGAAGTCGAAATCGGGCTGGGAGGCGGCAGGGAAGCCCACCTCGATGTGCTTGAAGCCGATGTGCACCATCAGCGCCCACATCTGCAGCTTCTGGGCCACCGTCATGGGCTCGACCAGCGCCTGGTTGCCGTCGCGCAGATCCACGGCGCACCAGAGCGGCGCCCGCTCCAGCACCCGGTTGGGCCACTGGCGATCCGCCAGATTGATGACGGGGGCACGGCGGTATTTGCGATGATCGAAGCTCATATTCTGATTCCCTTGGCTGATAGACGAACGGCTGACTGGCGGCTGACAGAGGGACGAAGAGAGGGAAGCGGGGCGGCGCGGTAACGCCGGCCCTGACGAGTCGCGAGGCGGTAACCCCACGCCCGGTATCCTGTGGCCCTTCCCGGTAAGAAGGGCCGGCCGCACAACCCGATAAGGCTGCGGGCCCGATCTGTTCGCCCCTGCATCGGCAGGCGCAGACGATCTGATCCGTTGACTCCTGTGACGAGAACCCAGTATAGAGAGGCGACGCAGGTGAGAGATTGCAAAGAGCGCTGTGAAATACATCTATTGCACAATCATTGTGATGTTTTATCTGATTATTGAGTGACTATCTCCCTCAGGTTCCCTGACCAGGCATTTTCCCCTCTGCCCCGCAGCCTTCGGCCAATAAAAAACCCCGCCATCGCTGGCGGGGTTTTATCGGGTCACGAAGGAGGCGTCCCTCCTTCATCACGCGCTCTTAGCGGCTCTTCAGCTGGCTCTCGACCTTCTGGTGCAGCTCCTGCACCGAGCTCACGTTGGCGGTAGCATCGACTGTGATGGCCATGCAGGTGGCGAACGCCGCGTGCAGCGTGGTGGTGTAAGCCACCTTGTGCTGCAGGGCGCCACGGCGCAGCTGCTTGGAGTCCTCGATGGCGCGGCGGCCCTCGGCGGTGTTCACGATGTAGGTGTACTCGCCATTCTTGATGCGGTCCAGAATGTGCGGACGGCCCTCGTGTACCTTGTTCACCAGGCGCGGGTTGATGCTCGCCTCACCCAGGGTCACCGCAGTGCCGTGAGTAGCGTCGAGGTCATAGCCCAGCTCCAGCAGCTTGGCGGCCAGATTCACCACCCGCTCCTTGTCGCTGTGGCGCACGGAGAGCAGGGCGCGACCTTCGCGCGGCACCTGGTGACCGGCGCCCAGCTGCGCCTTGGCATACGCCTCGGCAAAGCTGCTGCCCACACCCATCACTTCACCGGTAGAGCGCATCTCCGGTCCCAGCAGCGGGTCGACACCCGGGAACTTGGCGAACGGCAGCACTACCTCTTTCACCGAGTAGTAGGGCGGGATGATCTCGCTGGTGAAGCCCTGTTCTTTCAGGCTCTGGCCGGCCATGACGCGGGCGGCGATCTTGGCCAGCGGGGCACCGGTGGCCTTGGAGACGAACGGCACGGTACGGGCGGCACGGGGGTTCACCTCGATGAGGTAGATCTCGTTGTCTTTCACCGCGAACTGCACGTTCATCAGGCCCACTACGCCAAGCTCCAGCGCCAGTTTGCGTACCTGCTCGCGCATCTCGTCCTGAATGGCCTTGGACAAGGTGTAGGGCGGCAGGGAGCAGGCGGAGTCACCGGAGTGGATACCGGCCTGTTCGATGTGCTCCATGATGCCGCCGATGACCACATCCACGCCGTCGCAGATGGCGTCCACGTCCACCTCGGTGGCGTCGTCCAAGAAGCGGTCCAGCAGCACCGGCGATTCGTTGGAGACGCTCACCGCCTCGGCGAAGTAGCGACGCAGGTCCTGCTCGTCATAGACGATCTCCATGGCGCGGCCACCCAGCACGTAGGAGGGACGAACCACCAGCGGGTAGGTGATGCGCTCGGCGGTCAGCACCGCCTGCTCCAGCGCGGTGACGGTGCCGTTCTCCGGCTGCTTGAGGCCGAGGCGCTCGACGGCGGACTGGAAGCGCTCGCGGTCTTCGGCGCGGTCGATGGCATCGGGGCTGGTACCGATGACCGGCACGCCATTGGCTTCCAATGCTCGCGCAAGCTTGAGCGGAGTCTGGCCGCCGTACTGGACGATGACGCCCTTGGGCTGCTCGACCCGCACGATCTCCAGCACGTCTTCCAGGGTGACCGGTTCGAAGTAGAGGCGGTCCGAGGTGTCGTAGTCGGTGGAGACGGTTTCCGGGTTGCAGTTGACCATGATGGTCTCGTAACCGTCTTCGCGCAGGGCCAGCGCCGCGTGTACGCAGCAGTAGTCAAACTCGATACCCTGGCCGATACGGTTCGGGCCGCCACCGATGACCATGATCTTGTCGCGGTTGGTGGGGTTGGCCTCGCACTCCTCGTCATAGCTGGAGTACATGTAGGCGGTGTTGGTGGCGAACTCGGCCGCGCAGGTATCGACCCGCTTGTAGACCGGGAAGATGTTGTGGCGGGCGCGCAATTTACGCACTTCACCTTCGGCCACGCCGAGGATCTTGGCCAGACGCGCATCGGCGAAGCCCTTGCGCTTAAGGCTGCGCAGGAAGTCGGCATCAAGGCCCGCCATGCCGCGCTCTTTCACCTGCTCTTCCAGCTTCACCAGCTCTTCAATCTGCACCAGGAACCAGGGGTCAATCTTGGTCAGGCGGAACACGCCGTCCATGGAGAGACCGGCGCGGAAGGCGTCAGCGATGTAGAAGATACGGTCGCTACCGGCATCCTGCAGCTCGTGGCGGATGCGGGTCAGGGCGTCAGGGGCGTTGAGATCCAGCATGGGGTCGAAGCCGGTCTTGCCGGTCTCGAGGCCACGCAGGGCCTTGTGCAGGGACTCCTGGAAGTTGCGGCCGATGGCCATCACTTCACCGACGGACTTCATCTGAGTGGTCAGACGGTCGTTGGCGCCGGCAAACTTCTCGAAGTTGAAGCGCGGCACCTTGGTGACCACGTAGTCGATGGCCGGCTCGAAAGAGGCCGGAGTGCGACCGCCGGTGATATCGTTCATCAGCTCGTCCAGGGTGTAACCGATGGCGAGCTTGGCGGCGATCTTGGCGATGGGGAAGCCGGTCGCCTTGGAGGCCAGTGCGGAGGAGCGGGAGACCCGCGGGTTCATCTCAATGATGACCATGCGGCCATCTTTGGGGTTGATGCCGAACTGGACGTTGGAACCGCCGGTCTCGACGCCGATCTCGCGCAGCACCGCCATGGAGGCGTTGCGCATGATCTGGTACTCCTTGTCGGTCAGCGTCTGGGCTGGCGCGACCGTGATGGAGTCACCGGTGTGGATGCCCATGGGGTCGAAGTTCTCGATGGCGCAGACGATGATGCAGTTGTCGTTGCGATCCCGCACCACTTCCATCTCGTACTCTTTCCAGCCGATCAGCGACTCGTCGATGAGCAGCTCCTTGGTCGGCGACAAGTCCAGGCCGCGCTCGCAGATCTCGACGAACTCTTCGGTGTTGTAGGCGATGCCGCCACCGGAGCCGCCCATGGTGAAGGAGGGACGGATGATGCAGGGGAAGCCCACTTCGGCCTGCACTTTCCAGGCTTCTTCCATGTTGTGGGCGATGCCGGCGCGCGGGCACTCCAGGCCAATGCTGCGCATCGCCTTGTCAAAGCGGGAGCGGTCTTCGGCCTTGTCGATGGCGTCGGCGGTGGCACCGATCATCTCGACACCGAATTCGGCCAGCACGCCGTGCTTCTCCAGATCCAGCGCGCAGTTCAGTGCGGTCTGGCCGCCCATGGTGGGCAGGATGGCGTCCGGGCGCTCTTTCTTGATGATCTCGCGCACCACTTCCCAGGTGATGGGCTCGATGTAGGTGGCGTCGGCCATCTCCGGGTCGGTCATGATGGTGGCCGGGTTGGAGTTCACCAGGATGACGCGGTAGCCCTCCTCGCGCAGGGCCTTGCACGCCTGGGCGCCGGAGTAGTCGAATTCGCAGGCCTGGCCGATGACGATGGGGCCGGCGCCGAGGATCAGGATGCTCTGAAGGTCGTTACGTTTTGGCATGGCTCTCTTTATCCTCTTAGGCGCGATACTGCTTAATCAATTCAATGAAGTGGTCGAACAGACCGGCACAGTCGTGCGGGCCCGGGCTCGCCTCAGGGTGACCCTGGAAGCTGAAGGCCGGACGGTCGGTGCGATGAATGCCTTGCAGGGACCCATCGAACAGGGAGACGTGGGTGGCGCGCAGGCACTCCGGCAGGCTGTTCTCGTCCACCGCGAAGCCGTGGTTCTGGGCGGTGATCATGACGGTGTTGTCGTCCAGGCTCTTCACCGGGTGGTTGGCACCGTGGTGGCCGAACTTCATCTTGACGGTCTTGGCACCGGAGGCGAGACCCAGCAGCTGGTGACCCAGGCAGATGCCAAACACCGGGGTGTTGGTATCAAGGAAGGTCTTGATGGCCTCGATGGCGTAGTCGCACGGCTCGGGGTCACCTGGGCCGTTGGAGAGGAAGATGCCATCCGGGTTCAGCGCCAGTACCTCGGCTGCCGGGGTCTTGGCCGGCACCACGGTCAGGCGGCAGCCGCGGTCCACCAGCATGCGCAGGATGTTGCGCTTGACGCCAAAGTCATAGGCGACCACGTGGTATTTGAGCTGGTCGGCATCCGGGGTAACGTGCCCCTTGCCAAGCTGCCAGCTGCCTTCGGTCCAGTTGTACGCCTCGCCAACCGTGACCTCTTTGGCCAGGTCCATCCCCTTCAGACCGGGGAAGGCGCGCGCCTGTTCGAGGGCAAACCCTTCATCTATCTGCTTACCCGCCAGGATGCAGCCGGCCTGAGCGCCTTTCTCGCGCAGGATGCGGGTCAGTTTGCGGGTGTCGATGTCGGCGATGCCAACGATGTTGTGGGACTTGAGGTAATCGGAGAGGGATTGCTGATTGCGGAAATTGGAGGCAAGTATCGGAAGGTCCCGGATGATCAATCCCTGAGCGTGGATTTGACTGGACTCTTCATCTTCGCTGTTGGTGCCGGTGTTGCCTATATGGGGGTAAGTGAGGGTGACTATCTGACGGGAATAAGAGGGATCGGTGAGGATTTCCTGATAGCCCGTCATCGACGTATTGAAAACCACTTCACCAACGGAACATCCCTCGGCGCCTATCGACACGCCTTTGAACACAGTTCCATCTTCCAGCACTAGCAATGCAGTGTGATTCAAGACAACCTCCAGTTATTTAGCTTTAAATTCAGCAATTTACCTGGGTGTTGCGGGCTCGGTTCCGGCCTTGGACAGGACTCGAACCCGGCAGATTTCTGGCAAATTGGGCGCATTCTACTTAAAAACGATCGCATTTCAACGTCTTTTCTCATTCGAAATGCATCTAAATTCAATAAACAAGCAACATTACCCATTATCTATGCACTTCATTGCTTTGCAAGCCCCTCCCTGAAAAGAAAAGGCAAAAGTTGCTACCAATCCAGACCAAGAGACCAGCATTGATACAAAAACCAATTTTTAATCCTTAAAAAACAATGCAATGAAGTTTCACATAAAAAATCTCAACGCCTGCAATCAGCTTTTTTAGGGAGGATGAGTGGCCTTGAAAAATGGAAAACGTTTTTCCGTGTTTGAATTTTTAGTCTGTTTTGGTGGATGTAAAAAAATGCCCTGGTAGGGGCTATTGAGGCCCATTTTCGTTACCAGTCGATGACATTCATGCAATGCAGGATCCGGTAAAACAGCAGAGAGGGTAGATTTATCTCGTTTCGTGCAAAAATCACCATGTAAGCGGCATTTATACAAAATCACCAATAAAAAACCCCGCATGAGCGGGGTCTTGAGCAGACGACGGGCCGGGCAGCCCTTCGTGCACACCACGGGTGCCGTGATGTCAGTGGATGTGGTTACTTGAGGCCGAGCACGTCCTGCATGTCATAGAGGCCGGCGTCCTGCCCCTTAAGCCACTTGCCGGCGCGCACCGCACCGTTGGCGAAGGTGAGGCGGCTGGAGGCCTTGTGGCTGATCTCCACCCGCTCGCCGATGTCGGCAAACATGACGGTGTGCTCCCCCACCAGATCGCCGGCGCGAATGGTGGCAAAGCCGATGGTGTTGCGATCCCGCTCGCCGGTGATCCCCTCGCGGCCGTAAACGGCGCACTCTTTCAAATCGCGTCCCAGCGTCTTGGCCACCACCTCGCCCATGGAGAGCGCGGTGCCGGACGGTGCATCCACCTTGTGTCTGTGGTGCCCCTCGATGATCTCGATGTCGGTGTAATCCCCCATCACCTTGGCGGCCTGCTCCAGCAGCTTGAACACCAGGTTGACGCCCACCGAGTAGTTGGAGGCGAAGACGATGCCGATCTCGCCGGCGGCAGCCTGGAGCGCTGCCTTGCCCGCGTCGTCAAAGCCGGTGGTGCCGATCACCATCTGCTTGTGGTGGGCCCGGGCGAAAGCCAGGTTGGCCAGGGTCACCTCGGGGCGGGTGAAGTCGATGATGAGATCAAACTCGTCCCGTACCTTGTCCAAGCTGTCGCTGATGATGACGCCGAGCCGACCCAGCCCGTTGAGTTCGCCGGCATCCAGCCCGATCACGGCGGAGCCCGGTCGCTCCAGCGCCGCCCCGACCACCACGCCCTCGGCATGGCTGATCGCTTCCAGCAGCACCTTGCCCATACGACCATTACAGCCCATCACGGCCACACGGATCGGATTGTCCATCTCCACCCTCTCATCTCTATTAAGGAAAGAGACCGTTTTACCAGCCTGCGCCCGCTTTGAAAAGCCCGCCGTGGCCATCGTTGGCCACCCGAAAAATCAACAACATATTTACTGAAATCCGAATATTTCACGGATTTAATCAATTCAACAAAATCACCAGACAAAAAGCAGCATCCATCTGGACGTCTATCTTGACCGGGCGGGCGCGACTCACTACTGTAGGCACCCCATAGCGGCAGGATGCCCGCCACGCTCACCCCACTGCGGGCTGGCTGAGACAGGGAGGTCATGTACAACCATCGAGGAACACATGATCCAGACTCAACCCAGCGCCAGAGCCCTGCTGCCTCTGCTGGTCTTTCTTGCTCTCTTTATCGGTACCGGCACCTGGCTGACCCTGCAGGGGGTCGAGTTCGCCTTCTATCAGCTGCCCGCCCCCGTCGCCGCCCTCCCCGCCGTCATGCTGGCGCTGGTACTGGGCAAGGAGGGGTTCAACAAGAACCTCGAGACCTTCTTCAAGGGGGTCGGTGACAGCAACATCATGGCGATGTGCCTCATCTATCTGCTGGCAGGCGCCTTCGCCACCGTGGCCAAGGCCACCGGCGGGGTGGATGCCACGGTCGCACTCGGCCTCTCCCTCATCCCCGGCTGGTTCCTGCTGCCTGGGCTGTTCCTCATCTCCGCCTTCATCGCCACCGCCATGGGCACCTCCATGGGCACCATAGGCGCCGTGGCACCGGTAGCGCTGGGCGTGGCTCAGGCCGCCGGCATCGATCCTGTGCTGATGGCGGGTACCATCCTCTCCGGCGCCATGTTTGGCGACAACCTCTCCATCATCTCCGACACCACCATTGCGGCCACCCGCAGCCAGGGCTGCGAGATGAAGGACAAGTTTCGCGAGAACTTCAAGATTGCCGCCCCGGCCGCCATCGGGGTGATCCTGCTCTATCTGACCCTGGGGTCGGTCGGGGATGCCCCCGCCACCGAGGCCCATATCGAGCTGCTCAAGGTGATGCCCTACCTGCTGATTCTGGTGCTGGCCCTCTCTGGCATGAACGTATTCATGGTACTGGGGCTCGGCATTGTGGCCGCTGGCGGGGTCGGTCTGCTGGGGGATTACCCCCTCGGCCAGTTCAGCAAGGACATCTATCAGGGCTTCACCGGCATGCAGGAGATCTTCCTGCTCTCCATGCTGATCGGCGGCCTCGGCGCCCTGATGGAGCGCCAGGGGGGACTGGCCTGGATCAGCACCCGCATCAGCGCCCTCATCGCCCGCTTCACCCGTCAGCACGACGGCGAGCAGAACGAGAAGGCGGCCGAGCTCGGCATCGCCGGGGTGGTGGGCCTCACCAACCTCTGCACCGCCAACAACACGGTGGCCATCATAGTCGCCAGCAAGGTGGCCAAGGATCTGGCGGATCACCACGGGGTCACCCCGCGCCGCGCCGCCTCCATGCTCGACATCTTCTCCTGCGTGGTGCAGGGGCTAATCCCCTGGGGCGCCCAGGCGCTGCTGCTGGGCTCCATCTTCGCCCTCTCGCCGCTGGCGGTGGTGAGCATGAGCTTCTACCCCATGGCGCTGGCGCTGGCCGCCCTGGTGGCGGTGTTCGTCAAGCACCAGATGCGCAAAGCCGCCCACGCCTGATAGTGCGGCCGCCGGGTCCCACCCGGCGGCCGAGCCGCGCTGTTCAACCCGGCGCGGCCTTGTTAAGGTGATCGCCTGCCAGTGCGATCCACGTATCGCCCCGTCGCCCGTTCATCAGAGGAGCCCCCATGCCGGATACCCAGCCTGAAAGACAATCCCTGCGCCAGCTCATCCGTCAGCGCAGAAAGAGCCTGACCCAGGCCGAGCAGCAGCAGGCGGCCCAGCAGCTGGTTGCCCAGTTCAAGCAGCATCCCGAGATCCTGGCGGCCAAACGTATCGCCCTCTATCTGGCCAACGACGGCGAGCTCAACCCCCTGCCCGCCATCCACTGGCTGTGGGCCCAGCAAAAAGAGGTCTATCTGCCGGTGTTGCACCCCTTCACCCCGGGCCACCTGCTCTTCTTGCGCTACACCGCTACCAGTCCCATGACCCGCAACCGTTACGGCATCGCCGAACCTGAGCTCGACATGCAGCAGGTGGTGCCCCACAGCACCCTCGATCTGATTTGCACGCCGCTGGTGGCGTTCGACGCGGCAGGCAACCGGCTCGGCATGGGCGGTGGCTACTACGATCGCACCCTCGCCTGCTGGCACGAACACAGGCTCGGCCCCAAGCCGCTGGGGATTGCCCACGACTGCCAGCAGGTAGACGCGGTGCCGCAGGAGGAGTGGGACGTACCGCTGCCCCAGATCATCACCCCCAGCCGCTGCTGGCACTTTCCCGACTGAGGCCAGAAGCGCCCTTGCCGCACTGATCGGCTCTTGCTGACACAGCCATGACGCAATGACATGGCGCAATAAACAGGCAAACGATTTACATCTTGCGGGTTTTTGGCTCGGAACGTGAGCTGGGTGGTCGCTCTGGAGGGGCGGCTTGGATATAATGCGGCCGCTTTTTTCCAAAGGATCGATCATGACTCAAGATGAAATGAAGAAGGCGGCCGGTTGGGCTGCGCTCAAGTATGTGGTTCCCGGCACCATCGTCGGGGTAGGCACCGGCTCTACCGTCAACCACTTCATCGATGCACTGGCGACCATGAAGGACGAGATCAAGGGAGCGGTATCCAGCTCCGTGGCCTCCACCGAACGCCTCAAGGGCTTCGGCATCCCTGTGTATGACCTCAACGAGATCGACGCCCTCTCCGTCTACGTGGACGGTGCCGACGAGATCAACGGCACCCGCGACATGATCAAGGGCGGCGGCGCGGCCCTGACCCGCGAGAAGATCGTCGCCGCCGTGGCCGACAAGTTCATCTGCATCATCGACAACACCAAGACGGTCGACGTGCTCGGCACCTTCCCGCTGCCGGTAGAAGTGATCCCCATGGCCCGCGAATACGTGGCCCGCGAGATCAAGAAACTCGGCGGCAACCCGGTCTGGCGTGAAGGGGTGGTCACCGACAACGGCAACCACATCCTGGACGTGAAAGGCATGGCCATCACCGATGCCAAGGGGCTGGAAGTGCAGCTCAACGCCATCGTAGGCACCGTCACCAACGGTCTGTTTGCCCACCGCGGGGCAGACGTGGTGGTGATTGGTACTCCCGACGGGGTCATCACTCAATAAGGTTGTCTGCCAAAACGCAGCTCAACGGCATCATGGTAGGCACCGTCACCAACGGTCTGTTTGCCCACCGCGGTGCAGACGTGGTGGTGATTGGTACTCCCGACGGGGTCATCACTCAATAAGGTTGTCTGCCAAAACGCAGCTCAACGGC
>NZ_JAAKVU010000028.1:0-36433 GCF_049175815.1 Aeromonas sp. 600276
TTTGTTATCCGGTTTGAAGCCGTATGACCACTCCCTTTTGTGGGCAACTGTCAGGTGAATACCATCTCCATACACGCCTGTTTCTAACTACCTGGCTCGTACCCGCACTATTGACCGTGAACAGGTGCAGCAAAAAAGCGTGCTGCGGCGCCTGTTCTACGAGAGTCGGGGTTCACAAGCTGGCAGCCGGGCCTTGATGTCGATGATGCAGGAGCTGGGGCATCAGGTTGGCCGGTTCAAAGTACGTCGCCTGATGAAGGACGCGGGGCTGGTGTCCAAGCAACCCGGCTCTCATGCCTACAAGGTCGCCCGAGCTGAGCGACCGGATATCCCAAATCTGCTGGCCCGTAAGTTTGCCGGGCGATATCACTTACGTGTGGGCTGATGGCCGTTGGCATTACTTAGCAGCGGTGCTGGATCTTCATACCCAGCGGGTCATGGGCTGGTCAATGCCTGACTGACCTGATGCTGACTTGGCAGTGAAAGCGCTCGAGATGGCGTATCAGCAGCGGGGGAGTCCGTTTGGTGTACTGTTTCACTCCGACCTAGGGAGCCAATACGGTAGTCGGGTATTTCGGCAACGGCTGTGGCGCTATCGCAGGACCCAGAGTATGAACTGGCGTGGCAACTGCTGGAATAACGCGCCAATGGAGCGGCTGTTCAGGAGCCTCAAGACGGAATGGCTTCCGGCCACGGTGTACATGAGCCTGCGATTACTACAAATGGCGGCGTCCACATCAACACAATAACGGTATACCGCCAGCAAAAGCCGAGGATCGGCCTAATCAAGAGTCCGGATTTAGTTGACCACCACAATGATGATAAAACAACACCGGCATTAGGCAGGTTTTATGTAATAGCTACTCGCTTTATCTTATGCCTAACACCCCCTCATAGCACACAGATGCTCTCACCCTGTTGAAAACGCTATCAACACTATCGCTATAAATTTAAAGTTACTTTTCAGTCATCAGATACCATTCATTTTTATCTTTTAACAACTGACCATTTAAATAAAATCAATTGTTTTTTATTTTAATTTTAAACTGTGGGGATGGATAGTCACAAAAATAATACTTCCCATTGACTGATACATTCCATGAAAGCGATATGATGCCATTTTCATTTATAGCAACATAGTTCCCATCACAGGAATACATAGAATGCCATGACTTTATCTTTAGAAAGGCTTTATCACCATTGAAATCAAATATATATATTTGGCTAGCCACACCGCCATCAATTAATTCCTCTTGTTTTTGATTTAGGATTAATCTTTTATTAAAAACACTAGGAAAAACTTCTGTTGAAAAAACAATAAAAAATTTAAATTAAAATTAAAACCATTACTTTTTCTGAAAGAAATGTATTCATACATAAACCTATCGCAATCTGGTAAACACCATGTCCCAAAGAATAGCACACATAACTATTGATTTTTTCGTTTATATATGACATGTACAAGTGAACTCACTCTTCAGACTTACAAATAAACCCATTATCAATATCAACATCAATGAGCCCCCCCACTCATTAAAGATGGATATGTCATCTCTTTGCAGTATAGAGTAATCAAGCTCCCTACAGCATGTTCAAAATATCCAAAGATTCATACTGGAGGTAGTGCGCACCAAAATAGCGTAAACAAGACACCGGTTTGAGACCGGTGTCAGGTGGTAACTATATCTGTGCATGCTACTACCAGCTTACCAACTGCCAGCAATACTCTTTAACATGCAGCTAAGCAGCTATGAAAAAGGTGTGCACCCCATATTCTCGCTGGATGTCTATCGCACCTTGCCAAACTCTTAACCATATCTTTCTTTCATATACTTCTTTACCGATATTGCATTGTTAAACTTATATGTTCCATCACCGGCCCCATCCTCTGTGCCACTTAAAACTGGATCCAAAGTTTTTGTCTTATCAACAGTATATTCTCCACCAGCGTTCTTTTTATAAATTTTAACTTCAAAATTAGTCTCATCAATCCCTTCTGCCTGATGCTTATTATGCCATGAAACTATAGTTCCTATATGATTAACACCTTTCAGAGTAAAGAAAAAAATGCTCCTGAGATTCGGGCAATCACCGTTCTCACATATTTTATCCAACTCATAATGTGATGATTTATCATATATGACCATAGATAATGGACAGTTTATGTCATCCTTTTTCTCAATTTTAACGCTCACTGTATCATTACTTATCCTATAGGGTATTTGAATAATATCAGCCGCATTCACAAAAAAAGCGGGAAAAATTAAATTTAAAATGAAAAAACCATACTTCCTCATTATAACCTCACAAATTTCCATTCACGATTACCAATGCCTACTGGGTAATATCGGTTCAAGTTGTTGCTGGCGGGAAAATTAGTCTGCGTAACTACAACGGCCAAGTGGGAACAGTCATAGAGTATGTAAGCGCCATAAAAAAATGAATACCCAGGGTCTGCCAATCAGAAAGCCCCGAGTATAGCGATCACTCGGGGCCGGGGAAGTGATGACTTGATGGTTGATTTGGGCAACAACGCTGTCAGGTGATAACTAGATCTGTAGACCCGATGAATAAGGCGCCTCAGTATTTCACAACCACCGCAATCAAAAACAACCCTCGTAATTTCCCAATGCCTGAGAGAAATAAAACTTCTTTCCTTAAACATTTATATAAAAACTTTGTCAAAGTTAGCACCTTGGCAACCGAAGTGACACCGCCCATTAACTTTGCCATCAATTATTTCAACCCAGTCACTATTAACAGCATATGGTCGACCGTCGTCACTCGCCTCTTCTTCATAGTTTACTTGGACTATAGTTATTTTATCTTTATTTTTCCCATATTGAACATATCCTCCAACCCAACCTGTAGTGGAGGCCCACATAATTCGCATTTTAATTTTACCATCTGTACTAACAAAGCACCGATAGTCTATCGCCGACATCTTCAGCATGGCTGACAGAAGACAGCATAATAAAAATCAAGGCTAAATATTTTTTCATTTCAGTTACTCTAGAGTAACAACACTCAGTTCAACAAATTTTCGCCAATCTCTAAAAACCGTCCATACCAATGTTTAGCAGTCTCCTGCGGAGTAAATGGTTATACTTCTAGCAGGGTCAAAAATCTTGGGTGCCCCAGATTTCCCCACCGCAAGGACTTACTTGCTCTACGTCTCTCCATGACGGTTTTTTGGACTGAAATTATTACTTTAGAACTACCGACAAAATAAGAGAAGTGGCTTGAGCAGGCCACTTCTTTCTATATTTTTTGCCTAATATGTTGTTTTGTAAAAAAGCTAATATGCTACACAACCATCTGATGGGCACAAAGCTGATGCAGTGCCTTCCTTGGCCATAAACCTTGCCTATCAAGGTAAATCATGAATGAATTGAATCTCATTGTTCAAAAAAAACACTCTTTCCTTGGTTACATTCATAAGGCATTTTTTAATTTCTATCAGTTGAGCGATAGAACTGTCTTCAAAAAAAGCCCCCCTCGCGTAACACTGAGTATCTCTGAGCTTAATCCAATATCTTTGGGATTGAACCAGTTGACTCCAGTATTTTTCTTTAGATTGCTTATCATAACCGCTAGATAACAATGTAGATTTTAAATCATTATATATCTTGTTTAACTCAGCATCAGCTTGTTTTGATTTACTTTCATAACAAGCAGCAAGATTGGTAGCTGGCGCAGAGATATCACAATTACTATCTGTGCTTGAAAGTACATTCAATGATATAAAAAAAATAGCAAAAGACAGTCTTTTCAAAGTTATTCTCCAGTTAGATATTTAGCTCTTTTACGCCCTAGCTCATATTGGCTCAAGGAGGGGTTGTTTTGGATGTAATCGGCATATTTTTGTCTCTAATGAAGAAATCAAAGGAGCCTTTCTCAAAGGCCCCTCTTTAATTTACACAAAGGGGTTAACTATTGTTCACATAGTTAATATGTTAACTGGTGTACTCATTTAAATTTTTGATACTATCTAATTCACACCGAACCATTAATAACTCACAACGCTGACCACCAACGTTTGAATAAGGCATCCATTTTTAATGAATGGCAAGCCGTTGTTTGTCGTAAAAGATTTTCGAAAAACCATAGTCGCTAGACTTTGAAGAAATGATGTTTTTTAAATTTACTTCATATTTAGCAGTTTGTTTTTGGATACAGGAAACCATTTCCTTATGCACTCCTTATGCACTCCTTATGCACTCCTTATGCACTCCTTATGCACTCCTGACGAATCGTTACAATCACCACTAGCAACAGCATATTGGTTAGCTAAAAAAACACTCAAAAATAAAATAGAATGTTTTTCCATTTTTACACCACGAAAACTGTAAGTAACTCATAATCAGTAGGACTGGAGCTGCATTCATCCCTGCATTTAGTCAAGTTAAATTACATCGCAGATAGATGTATTTATTCTGGTAAAAAAACATTTAAATAGTCTATTCTGTCTACAGTCTTTTTGAGTTGACAGGTTAAGTATTCCACACCAAACCCCTCTCCTCCAGAGCCCATGCCTTGTGGATTTTCAAAATTACAACTAGAATCACGAAACTTAATCCAATCACGTTGAGCCAACTTCAAGTATTTTGTTCTAGGCTCACCGATTCCTTCATAATCATTCTGTAAATATGAAAAGAGGTTTTTGTAAACCTTATTGAGCTCTGCATCTGATTTATTGTACAAAGTTTCAACACACTTAAATTTAGCTGTTAAGTCAAGGTTTTCGCATTGTCTTGCATCAAACATTGCTATCGATGAAGCAAAAAAATATCCTAGCATAATCATAAATAGTTACACCTTCTTTGATGTCTATCGAGTGGAACATTATAAGTTTCTTTCCACCTGTTACTTTTTATATTTTCTTTTAAAGCTGAAAACTCATCGTTATTTTTTATGCTCTCGATGAGGTCTGGTATGAAAAACTCTCTAGTACTAGGACGATTATCACCTCTAAAAGTAAGGTCAATGAGCAAATCTTGTATGTTTTGAGGAAGTGCAGACCATGAAATTATTCTTTCCGGATCTAAATCAATACCATTTGGAGCAGCTCTTGTGCGAGTCCCTTTCGGATTTTCGATCGTTATTTTAGCAATAGCTTCCAACTTTAAATAGATTTCATTGAACAAATAGTGCTGCTGTTTTCTCGTAAGGGTCTGTTCATTTCTGGGGACAACGTTATTTATTGCTATAGTATAATCGTATGCAGCCTGCCTCTGAAGACCAACTGCACCAGTGAGCCATTGCAACATGGAACTTGATAGCGGTTTGCAATTATCAGAAATAGCTGTTGTTAACTTATTCAGCTCGCCAATTGATATTTGGCCCAGATCAAGCCCTCTTCCATAAGTAACACCAGACGCACCAATCACAGCCCCTCTATTATTTGGGACATGTGGGTGTCTTGAAAAATACATACTCGTATCAACATCGTTCCCTTCAGCATCAAATGTGAGTTGTCCTTTGGGTACGGTGAGCCACTTTTTATCCATTTCATCATCAGAGATAGGGTCAGCCACCAGCCCCATCATCCCCGCAGGATGAATAAACCAAGGCTTGATATCACCCAATATCTTACTGGCATCTTCCATCCACGCCATATTGTTGTGTACCTGCTTTGCGTACTCATAAAGCTTCGGTTGATCAGCCAACTCCTGCTTGAGACGCGGCCAATCTCCCGGCTTTACCCATTCGCTTTTGTGCTTGATAAACAACATGCGCAACTTGCCCGCCAACTCCTCATCGGCCATCGCGGCCTTGATGTCATTGCCGCTCAGGGTGCCATCGTTGTCTCTGTCTGTCACCAGCTTGTCATAGAGGGTACTAAAAAATTTGCTCGCCTCTTTCTGCTGCGGATCTTCACTCTGGGTATCAGCCTTGTCCAAAAATCCATCGTCATCACTGCTGCCATCGACCAGCTTGACGCCCAGCTTGTGCCAGTCATGCTGACTGACCACTTCGACATCACCACCCTGCAATACGAACTCGCCCGCCAGCTCCCCGTCCGCCGCCGTCCGTTCACGCACCTTCACAAAGTTGTTGGCACCGTGAGTGACAATATCAGACTCTTTCACCGCTAACGGTAAGACCTGTGGCCCAAAATTGGCAACCTCGTGAAAACCATGCTGGCTATCGTTGATAAGACGATAGGTAGTGACCTCTTGCTTTACTAGCAGGTAGCCTTGGCCACCGGTTACCCGCGCCTTGTTATTGATGCAATCTTCAAGCGCCTGCTTGTCGCTCTCTGCAACAAACACCTCAAAATGCACGGCTTTGCTGTCTGCGTCTTTCACAAAACCGCTGGCTCCGGCAGTGGCTAGCTCATGCTCACCCCAATGACCGATGATCTCTCCGGCCTGCACCGGTATCGGATTTGCACTGCGGTTAACAACCGGCGCATCTTCTTTGAATTCGACAGGGATACTTGGTTCGGCGGCCAGCTCAGCCCCCATTTTGCTTTTCGCCAGCCAGCCTACAGCCCCTTTGCTGGCATTGATCATCACCTGATTGGCGCTATCTTTGACGGCACCACTACCCGCCTTGAACACCTGTACTTTACGAAACTCAGTCGTGCCGCCATTGAGGTTCACCATCTGTGGTGGCTCACTGGATACCACCACCTCACTGCCAGCAGGTAGCCCCATGCTACCCACTGTGGTGCCAGCAGTTTTACGTAGCCATGTATTACCAGGGATCTTATGGCGGGCCGGTTTGCCTTCCGGTGGTGTCATCCACTTCGGCTTTTGTGGAAATTCCTGCTGTAATTGGCTTGCCGCAATATGGAACAGGCTGTCCGGGTCATCAACGTAGTGCACCAAATAGTAATCGTGGGGCTCATCTTTGTGGTTAAGCAGGCTCTTCACTTCCTGGCCGACCAACTTCACGTCAGCCCCTCTTTTCGCATAGATAGGTTTATCGCCAGACAGCCGACGTGTCAGCTTGGGAGGATGTCCCTCGACCACCGGTTCATAGGTGGACACACCTGTCCCCTTGACCATTACTCGCGCAGCCTCGGAACTGTTGTAGCTGTTCTCACACGCAATATGCATGTAGAGGCTGTAGAAGGTCAGCTGATTCTTGCTCTGCTCACCGGCTTCGTAGCAATGGCGTACCAGACAAAACGAAGGGGAGGTATACAAGTCAATCTTTCCCTCTGGCTTGCCCTCTTCGGAGCTACGGGTCGCCTTGGCTGGTTTGGTCGCCAGTCGGTAGGCCACGATCTCCCCGTCAGCAATCGCGCGCACAGCGCCGCTCGGGTGCCAGCCCCCGCTTTTACTGAAGTGGATACCACCGTGCCAGATACGGTTGCGGCCTATCGGGAAGGTACCGCTCTTGAGACCATTGATCTTCTTGATAAATTCATCGAGGGATGCAATCTCGCTGGAGCCATTTTCACCCGCCAGTTGCATGGGATAGACGATTTTCATCTTTGTCATTCAATCCTAAGTTGTTCGTCGAACATCAAGCAGAGGGCTGATAATCGCTATCGGGCTCCAGCACCTTGAGCAACGCCTCCATCGCCTTCTCGGTGGGGATAGCCTTGACCAGTTCAACCAGTTCGGGAGCCTTGACCACTCCTACCCCCTTGGGCACCACGGGGGCCTTGCCACCCCAGCCAGAGCCTGAACCTGCGCTGCCGCCGGCGTTGAGCTTGATCGCGGGGCCCACCAGCTTGATGCCGCTCGGGTCCACTTTCACAAAGCTGCCACCTCCCTTGAGGGTTATTTCAGAACCCGCCTCCAGCACCAGCTTGTCGCCCACCTTGATATGCACCTCCTGTCCGGCCTCCACCAGCAGGGACTGTCCCAGCTTCTGGTGCAGGCTGGCATCCACCGTCAGTGAGTAGTCGGCTTTTATCTGGTCGCGCTTCTCACCCTCCACCGTCAGGTGGTCGTTGGCCTTGATGCGAGTCACCCGCTCATTGTCGATATCGGTGTGCTGGTCGTGCTTGATATGCCAAGCCGCGTCGTTCTCGATGAGCACGTTCAGGTCTTTCTGACCGTGGATGTAAATTTCTTCCTTACCCGCCAGGTCCTCAAAGCGCAGTTCGTTGAACCCCTCACCCTGGTGGGTCTCGGTACGCAGCACGGTGCGGGTCTTGTTGGCCGGTAACTCATACGGCGGCCGGTTGGTGGCGTGATAGGTGCGACCGGTCACGATGGGCTGGTCCGAGTCCCCTTCCAGGAAACTCACGATAACCTCGTGGCCGATGCGCGGGATGGCCATCATGCCATACTGACCACCGGCCCAGCCCTGGGAGACTCGCACCCAGCAGGAGCTCTGGTCATTGGAGCTACCATATCTGTCCCACGGGAACTGCAGCTTCACCCGGCCGTGCTCGTCGCAGTAAATCTCCTCCCCTTCGGGACCCACCACCATGGCGATTTGCGGGCCATCCACCATCGGCTTGTGAGGGGCTTCCGGGCTGCCGATGCGTGCCCGCCAGGTGCTGCTCGCTTTTACTACCCCAAATTCGTTGTGATAGACGGTGGGGCCGCTGCCCCCCTCCTCTTCCAGCGCCTGCGGCTGCAAGCCGGTATGCTGGATGCGCACGATTTGCCAGTCGGTGTTGAGGCTGCCGTTGGGGTGTTCGGTCAGCGAGAAGCTTTGCCCCGGCTGCAAGGCCGCGCAGTTGGATTTGCCACTGCCCGCCACCGCATCGTTGCGCAGGGCATCCAGCCGGTGCTGGGCAAAGGCTTTGCCGCTGCTATCCTGCTTGTAGCGACCCGGATAGTCGAAGTGCTGGTAGGTATCGCGCTGGTGCTCAAGTTCGCTACCCAGCTTCTTGTGGGAGAGGCCATAGGCCGGGGTCTTGAAGCTGTAATCTTTGAGCTCCACATCCGAGGGGCGCACAGCCTCCCGATAGTGGAACTGCCGGACATAGGGGCCTTGCTCGAGGGAACGGTTGCCGAGGTTGAAGAAGAGCTCGGGGCCTTGGGTCAATGCGGCCGCATCGTCGGCAAAGACGATGCGGTGCTTGCCCGCTTCAAACTCGTGGAAGTAGAACATCCCCTCTTCGGCAGCGAGGCGGTTCACAAAGTCGAGGTCTGTTTCCCGGTACTGAACACAATATTCCCGCTTGGCGTGCTCGTTCTTGAGGGCAAAGGCGTAGTCGGTGATGCCGTGCTCTTGCAACAGGATGGAGAGGATTTCATCGGGCTTCTGCGCCTGAAAGATGCGGGAGTTCTGGCGCAAAGAGAGTCGCCACAGCGCCGGCTGCACCATGAGCTGATAGCGGGTGCGGCGAAAACCGCTGTCACCCTGCGCAAAGTCACTGACCACCCCGCACACCCGCCGCTGCGGCTCGCCGTTGTACCACACCAAGAGCTCGCACGGCTGGTCCAGCACGGCGCCAAAGTCGATGTCGGGCTGGGCACTCGCCAGCTCCAGGCGCAGGTTGAACGGCCGGTTCAGCGCTTCATCCAGCGCAAACTCGGCCACCACGAAGGTGCTCTCGGGCAGGGCCCCTACCTTGACGGTAAATTGTAATCCTGTGCTGTCTGCCATGAAGCGCTCCTTAACCTGCCTGTCCACTGCCTGAGCCAATCACCACGCCGCCGCAGCCGACGGCGGTGCCGGTCACGGCGATGGGCTTGCCGTTGACCAGCACAGAGCCGACCCCGCCCGAGATGCTGCGCGGATGAGGTGGATTATTGGGTTTGTCGTGGGGGGCCAGCGGATCACCCTGGCGGGCCACCGGCTTGCCATCGAGGAACACATCGGGGCTGGCGGCAATCACGGGGGATGGGTGGAACCCCTCGTGGTCGGTGCCGATATCACCGAGCAATGCAATAGAAGGACACATCTGGATTCTCCGTGGGGCAACCATGGTGCAAGCGCAGTCTGGTGCAGAGACAGTTGAAACGGCGACCCAGCAGCCTCCATGCCATGGCAAAGTCGCCCACAATCACATTAAAAATCAGTCAATTACGACTCAAGCCAGCCACAACTGACAAATCTGCTGCAATCCATTGCGCAAGACAGGACAAGTTTTCCGGCAAACCTTGCCTTGCCAGTCAAATTCACCATGTACTGCGCAATTCTTTGCTCAGACCAGCATTTTCAGCTACCAGAAACGCCCTGTTGCAGCTGATAGAGGCGGATGTTGAGCGCTTTCAGATCATTTTCCAGGCTCTTGAGCTCGGCAGCCGTGATGGGCTCCTGGGAGGCTTTTCTCGCCTCCAGTTCACCGAGGCGCAGACTGAACGGGATGTTCTGCATCAGGTTCTTCTGCACTTCGTAGAGCTGGGATTTGAGGTAGGAGATGGTCACCGTCTTGCGCTGGCGCTCCAACTCCAGCAGCTTATCGAGCAGGGCATCCACCCCGGCGCGGGCATCCAGGTAGGTGGGCACGCTGATGACATCCCCCTGCTGACCGCCAAGCTGCGCCTGCCACTGCTTGTCCAGCGCCTTGACCGCCAGCGAGTCGGGATAGAGCATCGAGAGCGAGTTGCGCAGCCCCTCGCCGTAGCGATACCAGTAGAGCGGCGACGTCTGCTCGAGCCGGGTCAACTGGTTCTGGTAGCGGGCCACCAGATCGCTCTCCATGTTCTGCAGGGTCTGCTCCCCCAGCACGATGCGCGCCTGGCGAATGTCGTCATAGCTGAGGGCTCGGGGCAGCTCGGCGGCCGGCTGCACCAGACGCTGGGCCGCCACGGTTTTCTCCTGCTGATGTTGCTGCCAGCCCAGCCAGCCCATCCCCGGCAGGGCGCAGCTGAGCAGGCCGCAGCCAAACCAGAACCAGGCCGGACGCTGCCGGCGGTGCTGCTCAATCTTCAGCACGGTAGGCTTGACCTGCCCCTTCTCTCGCCCCACCAGAATGCTGCCCTGGGGCAGGTGCGAGGTCGATGCCGAAACCGTGCCGCCGTGATCACTCTCCAGGTCGGACTTGAAGAACACCATGGGCGGGATCTGCAGATCCTCCTTGAGGCCCGGCTCGTCGGAGACGATGACGATCTCGGTCTCATCGAACAGGTGGGTATACCCCTCGACGAAGTGCACCAGATTCTCGACCCGGGGAATGCGGCTCAGATCCGCGTTGTGCAGCTTCTCGCTGATGAGCTGCAGCGCCCGCTCGCAGCGATAGATCAGCCGCTTGTCCTCGTGGCTGATCTGGTACTGGCGAATGACGTCGCTGATGCGGGCGATGAACCAGTCGAGCATCTCGATGCGTGCCCGCTCCTGGTGGACCGGCGGCCAGAAGCTCTCCCACTGGGTGACGATGAGGTTGGCGAGAAACTCGCACCCTTCGGTAAAACCGCTCAGCCCCTGCAGGCGCGAACGGGCCAGGGTGAAGTAGATGGCGGTCTGCAGATCCACCCCGTGTTTTTCGAAGATAAGGCTGGCGAGCTGATGGATCCGCTGCCAGTCCACTTCGGGGCGCGAAGCGTGGCTGAGCTTGTTGATCTCGGCCCGCAGCGCCTCGTACTCCGGCAACATCCTGGGGTCGCGCCCCACTTTCAGGGCCTGCTGACCTTGTTGATTCTGTGACATATGAACTTCCAACGCAGGAAGGGGGCACAACGTGCCCCCGACGCGATCAATAGAGGGATTCGGGCAGTCTGAACTGGCTGAACAGGCCACCGGTGAAGGGGTTTTGCGCGCTGTCGGTGTAGACGCGATAGGTCATGGCCCCCTGATCCACCGGGAAGCGCACATCGAAGGTGGCATCATTGACCTGGGTCAACTCCCCCTTGTCCATCAGACGGAACATGGCCCAGGGGCCGACGAAGCCTTCGCTGCGCGGTGAACGCTCGCGGGCGGCCGGCACCAGGGTGATCTTGCTCTCGGCCCCGTCGCGCATGGTGTTGGGCCACACCAGCGGGATCTTGGTGCGACGACCGTGGGCATATTCCAACAGCTGGCCGTCCAGGTTCAGCACGCTGCGCCGCTTGTTTGCGGTGAGCTCGATGGGCTCGAGGGCGAACTGCACCTCCAGATTGCCCTGCTGGCTGAAGAAGATCTGGCGGATGCGGGCCGCACGGTCCAGCTGCTTGACCAGCTCGGCCTGGATGGGCGAGCTGAACTCCCCTTCCATCAGGCCGCTCTCCACCATGGGTTTGAGGTTGACCTGATAGAAGCTGTCCAGCGTCCCACCCGGCGCAAAGAAGCGCTCCATCTCGGAGAGGGGCACGTCCTTGTTCGAGCTCGGGTCAAACGGATAACGACCGGCCAGCTGGCTGTTGAAGGGGGCCAGCACCTTGTCCTGCCACTCCTGATTGAGAGAGGACATGGCCAGGTCGATCACCAGTCGCGAGCTCTGCTCGGAGAGCTGACCCACCCAGCGATCGAGCGGGGCCGGCAGGCTGCGGGCATATTGCTGCAGCGCGAACACCGGATCGGCGTACTTGTTGGTCATGCGCAGTTGCACCGCTTTCAAGGCAGACTGGCCCGGCTCGGTGGCGTTGACGATGAGCTCCAGGTAGTGCTGCAGCTCCACCAGCTTCTGGTTGACCTCGGAGATGAGCGGCCCCTGCTCGCCGCGACCGCTGAGCGCCGCGTTGGTGGCCATGAAGGGACGACCGATGCGGGCGCTGATGGCCTGGGCCGGGTCCCCTTCCACATCGGAGATCTTGCGAATGCGGGTGTTGTCATCCAGCGAGGCCAGCACCCGCTGGAACGGCTGATCGTTGCCGGTGATGGCGGCGAGCACGTCCAGCGCCTGCTCCGGGCTCTCCAGGGTTTGCACATCCAGATTGGTCAGCAGTTTTTGCCACTGGTTGACGTAATCGGTGACGTAACGGTCGTTGACCTGACGGGTGATCTCCTTGCGATCCGCCTCGCTCAGCTGGCTCAGCTTGCGCTGGCCCAGCACCCAGGCATCCATCGCGGTGAGATCGATGAGGGCCTTGTCTTGTTTGAGGAAGAAGTCGTTGAAACCGGGCCAGGTGAGCAGCCGCGGCACCTGGCCGGCGTTGTCGCTGCGCAGGGCAAACACGGTGTCGAAGGTGGGGCCCACCTCGTCACGCACATTGAGATCCGGCGGCAGTACCTCGTCCGCCTTCACCACCAGGTTCTGGTAGACCCGCTGATACATGGGCAGCTTGCCAAGCTCGCGCTGGGCACCGTAGACCGGCTCCTTGAACGGCACGAAGGCGGTGATGGCGGCCTGATCCCGCTCAGCCCTGGCGCCATACCAGTTGGTGTGGTCGAGGGCATAGTCCAGGTGCCCCATCAGCTGCTCCTGCACCGCACCCTGCCCCGGGAAGGCCTTCTGCCAACGGCTCGCCATGTACTGCGCCACCAGCTCCTTGTTGCGACCGGACGCATCATCCAGCATCCGCATCACCCGCAAAATGGCGAGCTTCTCTTCGCTGCCGGCAGGCGCCTGGTTGAGATCGGCCAGCAATCCCTGCATCTGGGCCGGCAGGAAGCGCAGGCTCAACAGTTGCAGGTAGGAACCCTCCACATAAGGACCAATCTCGTCCCCCTGGTAGAGGCCGAGGTCGGCCACCAGCGGCATCCGCTCACGGTAGTTGCCAAAGGAGAGGGTCGCCTCGCGAATGAGGTTGAGGCGCGGCAGCTGACTCACCCCGAAGGCGTGGGCATCGGCCACCTCGTTGGTCTCCATGAAAGCCTGGGCCTTGGTCAGTACGTTGCGGCCCGCCTCCTCGTTGACCCGGTAGAAGTAGTGCCAGCCACCGATGAGGGCTGCCGAGAAGAGCGACAGGCAGCTGAGGCCGATGGCCATGCGGCGCCGGCGATAGAGGGTGTGCAGCCGGTTCTCGCCGGCCAGATGGGCCTCCGGGAAGATGATGGAAGAGAACAGCTGGCGCACGAAATAGGTGTTGGACTCCCCGCGCAGGGCCGAGTGGATGGGCTCTGGCAGGTTGTAGCGGCGGGAGGCCGCCTGGGCAAACGCATCGAACGGTACCCCTTGCTGATAAACGGAGCTGACATAGACCCCGCGCACCAACAGCGGCTTGCTCTCCTCGATGGCCAGAGTCTCGGCCAGCAGGTTGGTCACGTAATCCTTGAGTCCCGCCAGCTGGCGCACGAACGAGAACAGCGCGTTGCGCTGGGCGGCATCGAGCCGGCTCAGCATCAGTTCGGGCAGATTCTGGTTGAGGTTGTCCACCCACTGATCCCAGAACAGGGCCAGATCCTGCTGCCAGTCGGCCCCCGGCTTGAAGGTCACCCCCAGCACGGCCTCGCGGGCCTCCTTGTCGAGCTGCTGGTAGATCACGTCAAAGCCGCGTAGCAGATCAAGCTTGGTGAAGGTGACATAGAGCGGCAACCGGGTATTCATGGTGGCCGACACCTCCTGCAGGCGCGAGCGCATCAGCTGGGCATAAGCCTTGCGTTCAGCCACGCTGGCGTGGGAGAGCCAGGCCAGATCCACGGTCAGCACCAGGCCGTTGAGGGGCTGGCGACGACGGTGTTCATTGAGCCAGCCAAGCAGGTGCAGCCAGAGCCGCTCATGTTTGCGCGCCTGCGGATCCAGTTCGGCTTCGCTCTGGGAGAGCAGCACCCCGGCGGGATCCAGCATCACCGCCTGTTCCCCCAGCCAGCAATCCACCAGCTGATCCTGTGCCACGTCGCGCAGTTCGGTATCGAGTCTCGGGTTGAGCTTGTTGGCCGGGTTGGCGCGGTGAATGAGGCTGCTCTTGCCGCTGCCGGGCAGGCCCAGTACCAGATACCAGGGCATGGCGTAGAGCGCACCCTTGCCCAGATGGGTATTCAACGCCTGCAGCCAGCGATCGAGGAACAGCGCCTGCCGGTCGATGAGCCCCTTGACCGGGTCCTGCTCCAGCACTACCTCGTGCTGACGCTCGGCCTTGAGCTGCTGCATCTTGCGCCACACCCGCCAGGAGACCACTCCCAGCAGCAGCCAGAGCCAGAGCAGGGTGAACACCACCCGCCCCCACAGCGGCTCGAACGGCTTGGCGCCGCGCAGCTCAAGACGAGGGCCCAGCCACCACACCAGGATGAGGGCGAGCCCCCAGAGCACAGCACCGAGCAGGGGCCAGGAGGGTTTCAATTTCGGCAGCTGTTGCCGCAGAAAAGTAAAAATGGTTTTGAACATAAAATGTGATCCAACTCCGACTCAATGACTCATTTCGGCACTTATTTCGACAACGGCGCCGCCAGGCTCTCCAGGCGGTTGACCAGCCCGGGCTCCCAGTGCGACAACCCGAGGCGACTGGCCTCTTGCCACAAGTGTTGATAGTGCTGGCGCGCAAGCGCCTCCATGCCTTCCTGCGCCAACAGCTCCGCCTGCACCAGCAAGGCGTGGAAGCGATCTCTTGGCTCTTTCAACTGCGCAATCCGCTCATCGAGCAGGGCGAGCGCCGCCGCAACCCCCTGCTCGCCGTGACGCTGGGCGACCTCCTCGGCCAACCCTGTTTCGCCACTGCCGGCACTGCCGCCCTTGGCCGGTTGCAGCCAGCGGCTGCACTCGGGGGAGAGAAACGGCGAGCCGTCGCTGAAGGCGAGCTCCCGCAGGGCCGGCAGGCGCTGCAGAAAAGTCCCGAGCTCCTCGGCGATCGCCTGGGCCACCGCTCCAAAGCCGAGTTTCTGGGCCACCTCGGCCGAGAGCCTGTGCCCCTCGAACCAGTAAGGCGCCAGGGTCAGGCTCTGCTCGATGCGCTGCCAGAGCCCCTGATCAGGGGCGTTCATGGCGGCGCGGTACTCATCCATCATGTCCGCCGACATGGGCGCCAGCGGGGTTTTATTGCCCGCCCCGCTCATGGGAACCGCCGTGATCCCGGCCCAGACGGCATGACGGCGCAGCCGATAGCCCACAGCCACCTCCGGCTGGCGCTCGATCAGGAGCTCCGCCACCTTGAGCTGAGTCTGGCGCCAGGCGCGATCGTTGGAACTGTCGACATCGACGCCGGCACTGCCGCCACCGCCGCTGAGCACCATGGCTCCGGCACCGCTGGCACTCGGCCCAGCCGAGGCCGGGGAGCCCGCTGCCGCAGCGCCGCTGCTCTGGGGCTGCCCGGCGGCATCAGCCTGCGCCTGTGCCACCTGCTGGCGCTGGGCCCGTTTCAACCCCATCACCAACGGGTCGAGCAGCTCTCCCTTGTCGGGACACTGCGCCAGCCAGACCCGCTCCAGTTGCTCGGCCTGGGCCAGCAACTGGGCCAGCTCGGCCGCCGAAGCGCTCTCGCAAATGCGCGGCAGGGCTCCTTCGAAGCGCTTGACGATCTGCACCATCAACCGCTGTTTCTGGCTGGCATTGCCGGGCCAGGCCAGCAGCCAGTAAGCCTGGATCCAGGCCTCCAGCAGGCTGATCGCCGCCCCCAGCGGGGTCGCCTTGGCCGGATGCTGCAGGCAGCGCAGCAGCTGGGCCAGCACCCGCATGTCCTTGGTGCGGCTCTCCAGCAAGCCGAGGCAGGCCTCGGCCACCGCATTGAGATCGACCTGGCTGTGAGCGAGGGAGCCCAGCTTGACCAGCTCGGTCTCCACATAGTCCCAGCGCGGCTCGTCGGCCAGCACGGCGCCTCTGATCTGTTCATCCGGCAGGCTGGTGAGCAGGCGTGCACACCAGGGGTGTTGATAGCTCATCTTCCCCCCTACCAACGGCACTGCTGACGCAGCGGTGCCAGCGCCTCTTTCAGGCCGCTCAAATCGACCCGCAAGAGGGCACCGTTGTCGGCCCGCACCTGCAGCTCGCGATGGCCCAGCCAGCGCTTGAGCTCTTCAATGGCGGGCAGACCGCGGCCATATTCCAGCAACAGACCCTGATCCCGAATAAACCAGCTCTGGGAGCCGGCACTCGGCTGACCATCCAGCGCGACCTGCACCTTCTCGCCGCTCCAGGGCTGATCCAGCCGCAGCCGGATATGGGTGATGCTGTCGACGCAGCCGATGGAGAGCGTCGCCCCACGCAGCGCCGGACGGGTCAGGGTTTCACTGCCACGCGCCTCATCGCTTTGCAGGAGGAAGGGGGCGCTCGCTGGCGTGCGGGCCTGCTCCTGGGCCCAGATGGCCTGCCAGGCCGCCGATTTGGGGGAATCCCCTTCGGTGGCACTGACCGCTCCATTGCCGATGGCGTCGTAGCAGGCGAGCCGCACCAGCGGCGAGGGCTCCTGCCGGCAGGCTTGCCAGCGCGCCATGTCCAGCGGTGCCTCGGCCGCACTGGTGGCCAGCAGCAGAGGCAATAGGGCGATGACGCTCATCAGTTCACCTCCAGTTTCTGGCACTTGTGATCCAGGGTGCGCTTGGGAATGTTGAGACTCTCGGCCACCAACATCCGGTTGCCGTGGAAGTGGCGCAGGCGCGCCTCGATGACGGAGGCCTCGTACTGCTGCATGGCCCGGCGCAGATCGCGGATGTGGTTGTAGTCATCCATGTAGCCGGGCAACTCGACGCAGACCCGCTCGCGCAGCTCTGGCGGCAACGCCTCCAGCCCCACCTCCTCCCCGGAGCGGGTATGGGCACAGGCCACCTCCAAGAGGTTTCGCAGCTCGCGCACGTTGCCGGGGAAGTCATAGGTCTGCAGCTGTTTCAAGAACTTGCGCTGCAAGCCGGCGAGCGTCTTGCCATCCTGAGCGGCAAACTGGGCCATGAAGTGCTGGCACAAGAGCGGCACATCCTCGATATGCTCGCGCAGGGGGGCGATCAGCAGCAGGCACTGGCAGAGACGGTGGTAGAGGTCGGCCCGAAACTGCCCCTCCTCCACATGACGGGTGAGCGGCTGATGGGTGGCGGCGATGAGGCGAAAATCGGAGTGATACTCCTGCTCGGCCCCGAGCGGCCGGTAACTGCGGGTTTCCAGCACCCGCAGCAGCTTGGCCTGCATGGCGGCGGGCATGTCGCCCACCTCGTCCAGAAACAGGGTACCGCCGTTGGCCTGAGCCACCAGCCCGGTCTTGTTGGCAAGGGCGCCGGAGAAGGCCCCCTTCTGGTAGCCGAACAGCTCGCTCTCGATGAGGTTTTCCGGAATGGCGGCGCAGTTGATGGCGACAAAGGGCTTGTTAGCGCGATCGGAGCACTGGTGCACCAGCCGTGCCACCACCTCCTTGCCACTGCCGGTCTCCCCCTGGATCAGTACGGTCAGCTTGTGCTGGCCAGCCTGATTGATCTGCTCGCGCAGCCCGCGGATCACCGCCGACTGACCGACCAGCTGATCGCCGAGCAGCTTCTCGTGCTGACGCAGCCGCTCCCCCTCTCCCTTCATCTGGCGCAGGGAGTCACGCAGTACCCCCTGATCCCGCCGGCTGCGACCGAGATCGCGAATGAGGGTGAGCTGGTTGCAAAAGACCTGGGAGAGTTGGGCCAGCTCGGGGCCGTCGGCCCAGGCACGCAGCACCTCCCCCTCATCCATCAGGGCCAGCACGGCAAACGGCTTGCCGTTGCCATCCAGCAGCGGATAGGCGTGCAGCCCGCACTGCTGGCCAAGGTCGGCCAGCAGTGCGCGAAAACCGGCGTGCTCGATGCGGGCACCGCCATAGAGGGAGTCCCAGGTACGGGATTGGGCCTTGTGCAGCACATAGGCAAGCGGGTGGGAAAAATCGTCCACCGCCAGCCCCAGCGCCACGTCCTTCCCCCTGACCCAGCCTTTGCATTCGAGCTGGCGGCCGCTCACATCCAGCATGCCGAGCAGCAGCCCCCTGGGCTGGAAGCTGGCATGGAGGGTCGAGCTCCACCAGTGGCACAGATGCGGCTCATCGCGCTGGGCGGTGAGGGCCAGGGCAAATGCGAGGGCTTGCTCCATACTCAAGCCCCCACCTCGGCCACGAACTGGTGATCGGCCACGGAAAAGTGGACGCGCTTGATAGGTTCACCGGCCGAGAGGCGCTGCAGCAGTTGCAGAGAGACCGGCGGCAGCAGGGCCCCATCGATGACGGATTCCAGCATCCGGGCGCCGTTCTCGCTGCGATTGGCCCGCAGCAGGATCTCCTCGGCCACCTCATCGTCCAGCACCACCTCGGCGCCGAAACGCTCCTTGAGCAACTTGACCAGCCGGTTGAGCTTGCCGCCGACGATCTGCACTAGCGTGTCGTGACCGAGCGGCAGATAGGGGATCACCTCCATCCGTGCCAGCAGCGCTGGCTTGAAGAAGGCGGCAAGCTCTGGATAGAGGGCATCGAGCAGCACGTCGGGCTGCTCGGCATGATCGACTATGGTCTGGAAACCGAGGTTGGAAGTGAGGAAGAAGACCACGTTCTTGCAGTCGATGATGCGCCCTTCCCCATCCGCCAGCTCGCCCTTGTCGAACGCCTGATAGAAGAGGTTGAGCACGTCCGGGTGGGCCTTCTCCACCTCGTCCAGCAGCACCACGGAATAGGGCTTCTGCCGAATAGCCTCGGTCAGCACGCCCCCCTCGCCGAAACCGACGTAGCCGGGCGGCGAGCCGATGAGGCGCGAGACGGTGTGCTTCTCCTGATACTCGGACATGTTGATGGTGGTCAGGTACTGGCGGCCACCGAACATCAGCTCGGCAATCTGCAGCACGGTTTCGGTCTTGCCGACCCCGCTCGGCCCCACCAGCAGGAAGGCGCCGAGCGGCCGGCCGGGACGGCGCAGATCGGCGCGGGCGGTCAGCAGGTGCTTGTGCAGGTGGGCCACCGCCACATCCTGCCCCTTGATGAGCTCGCCGAGGTACTCCGGCAATCGGGTCACCACGTCCAGCTCTCCTTGCGAGATGCGATTGAGGGGCACCCCGGTCCACTCGGCGATGACGGCGGCAATCTGAGTCTTGTCGACGTGGGCGGAGACCAGCACTTCTCCTTGCTGCAGCTCGGCCAGTTCGCGCTCGAGGGTGGCCAGCTGCTCGGCAGCGGTCTGCGGATCGAGGGGCGCATCGGCGAGATCCAGCGCCTCTCTGGCCAGCATCTCATCCTGCTGATCAGCCAGCAGCGCCGCGCGCAGCTCGACTATCTGGTGCACCAGCCCCTGCTGCTGCTGCCAGCGGGCCTCCTGCTCGGCCAGCTCTTCACGGCAAGCCTGCTGAGCCCCCTGCAACTCGGCCAGGCGCTCTGCGTTGTCACCGAGGCCGATCAGGCTCTGGCGCTCCAGCTGGCGGATCTCCAGCTCGCGCTGGCGCAGCGCATTTTGCAGGTGGCTGACCGCGCGCGGCGGCGTGGTGAGATTGATGGCTACCCGGGCACAGGCGGTGTCAAGCACATCGATCGCCTTGTCCGGCAACTGACGGCCGGAGATATAGCGGGCGGAGAGCTGGGCGGCGGCCTGCAGCGCCTCCTCGTCGATCAGCACCCCGTGGGCCTTCTCGTAGATGCTGCGCAGGCCGCGCAGGATCACGGTGGCCTCGTCGGCATCGGGCTCACCGACTTTCACCAGCTGGAAGCGGCGCGACAGGGCCGCGTCTTTTTCAACGTATTTCTTGTACTCGCCCCAGGTGGTGGCGGCGATGGTGCGCAGCTCGCCCCGGGCCAGCGCCGGCTTGATGAGGTTGGAGACATCCAGCCCGCCGGCCTGGTTGCCGGCCCCGATCAGGGTGTGCGCCTCGTCGATGAAGAGGATGACCGGCTGCACGGCGTCCTTGACCTCCTGCATCACCCCCTTAAAGCGCTTCTCGAACTCCCCCTTGACCGAAGCGCCGGCCTGCATGGCGCCCAGATCCAAGGTCATCAGCTCGACCCCGCGCAGCTTCTCGGGCACCTGACCCGCCACCATGCGCAGGGCCAGCCCCTCGATGAGGGCGCTCTTGCCGACACCGGCCTCCCCCACGACTATGGGGTTGTTCTTGCGACGACGGGAGAGAATGTCGATCATCAGGTCGATTTCGTGATCCCGGCAGAGCACGGGATCCAGGCTGCCCTGGCGGGCCTGTTCGGTCACGTTGACGGTGAAGCGGGCCAACAGGCTGGCATCGGCCGGCAGCGCGGCCTGGGCCGTCTTGCCGCCGGGGGTCGTGGTGACTTGCGTCTCGGCGGACTCCTTGACCCACTCGTCAAACTGCTGGCGCAGCAGCTCGCGATTGACCTTGGCAAGCAGGCGGGTCACCGAGCCCGGCAGATAACGCTGCGGGGTCATCAGCAGCACCAGCAGCATGACTCCGCTGCGCAGCTGGGCGTGTTGCAGCTCGGCAGAGGCGAGCAACCAGCTGTCTTGCAGCCACTCCACCAGCATGGGTGAGAAGGAGGGGTAACCCTGGCCATAACCGTTGTCAGCTGGCGAGGGTTGCAGCAGGGCCTTCAGCTCTTCAACGTCGACCTCGGCCATCTTCAAAATTTGGCGCACGTCGCTCAGCGGGGTTTCCAGCATCTTGAGCAGCAGGTGCTCGATGCGGATCTCGGCTCCTTGGTGATTGACACAGAGGGCCGCGGCCTCCTCCAGCATGTGACGGCAGATGGGGTTGAGTCTTTCCACCAGTACCGGTAGCTCTATACGAATCAAGGCGTGCTCTCCTTAAGTATTTATTTTAATAATTCGCCCAGTTGACGCAGTACGTCCTGGGTCTGGTTATTGAGTTGGTGGTGATAGAGGCCGAAGATCAGCGCCAGGATCAACGCCCCGCCCATGAACAGGCTGCGCAGGGAAACCTGCTTGCGCAACTGATAGCGGGAGGCCTGCTGCCCCAGATCGAGGTGAAACACGCTGGGTGCCTCGCCACCAGCCTCGGGGGCCAACTGCTTGTGCAGCTGGCGCACGATGCGTTCGAACTCTTCCCGCCCCTGGCTCATCACCTTGTAGCGCCCCTCGAAGCCGAGGCAGAGGCACAGGTAGATGAACTCCAAGATGTCGCGGTAGCGCACCGGGTCTTCCTGCAGACGGGCCAGCAGCACGAACACCTTCTCGCCGCCCCAGGTCTCGTTGTGGAAGCGGGCCAGCAGGGAGTGCTGGGACCATTCGCTCTGGCTGCCCCAGTCGCGCCCCATCACGGCCTCGTCGATGAAGGTGCAGAGGATGTAGCGAAACGACAGCACCACCCCGTTCTCGTAACCCTGGGCCATCAGCTCCTGTTCGATGGCCTGGATCTCGGTCACCACACGCTGGTAGAGCTCGGGCACCTGGTCATAGCGCGACAACAGGCGCACCCGCTGCACCAGCCCCAGCAAGGGGGTCACCGCGTCGATCATCGGGTTGATGCTCTGGCCGCGCAGGCGGAACCAGTAGTCCGAATCCATGTCCAGCTGCTCGGCATGATCGAACAGCAGGTCGCTGAGTTGCTCGTTCTTGATAATGTCCGTGGTCATCTCTGCTTATTCCTTGGTGCGATCACTGGCTGCGAATGGCCCAGAGCTGCATGTCGAGCTCGGGGAAGTCGCCGGCAATGTGGAAGGCGAGGGTGTTGCTGACCGCCAGCATCTGCCAGGCCGGGCTCTGCCGGTCGAGCTGGAAGTAGCTGTAACCGGCGTGATAGGGCAGCTGGCGCGGCGCCACCGGCAGCGGCAGCAGCGGGATCCCGGGCAGTTGCAGGCTGATGAGCTCGCGGATCTTGTCGCTGGAGGCCACCTTGGTCTGCTGCAGCAACTGCTTGCGCAGCTGTTCTTGCGGCATGCGGGCACGCACCGCCAGCACGAAGTCGGCGCTTTTCATCAGCTCGCTCTCGTTCACCATGGCCACCATGATGCCGTACTGGTGCTTGCGCAGCTGGATGGAGACGGCGCGCGGCGACAGCACGGTGCTGAGCGCCTGGCGCAGGGCCAGCATCACCGGCTCGAAGCTCACCTGCTGATCGTCGTGGCGATAGGCGGGAAACTCCGGCGGCAGGCGGGATTCGTCGGTAAAGGTCATCAGCTCACCACACAGCTGCACCAGTGATTCGTGCAACCGCTCCGGGTGCAGGGTGCCCAGGCGCGCCAGATGGGAGAGCTGGGGCTGGGCCCGGTTCAGCAGCTGCAGCATCATGAACTCGGCCACGTCGGCCACCCCTTGCTGACCGGGCGCCGCGATGCGCTGGGAGAGGCTGCGGGCCCGCTCGGCCACGAGGCCGGCCGACTCGCCGAGGAAACGCTTGAGGGTCGGGATGGCGGAGACGCTGATACTGCAGGGCATGAAGTTGGGATCCAGCACCAGACCGCCGTCCGGACGCTTGTCCAGAATGCGGGCGATGGCGAGCGACGCGTAGGCGCTGCGATCTTCACGCTCCAGCATCAGCCGCAGGCTGACCCGCCCCACTTCGAGGGAGACCACGTCCCCCCCTTCGCTGTGCAGATCGCGCACGTCGTGGCGATGGGCCTGCAGCCGGGTAGCCACCTGGCCGCCCTGCCCCACCTCGTTGACGCCGCTTACCGAGAGCGGCAGCGCCAGATAGACCTTCTGGTTGGCCACCGAGGCATCGGTGATCTCCAGCGGGGTCGGCAGCATGTCGTCGTTGGGGATGTTGAACACGGTTCCGTCCGGCAGGATGCCGGTGGCCCCGACCAGGGCAATGCGACCAAAGCCCAGGTAATCCTCGTTGATGGCGAGCGACTGCAAGCCGTAGAAATAGTCGGACAGCGCGCTCAGGCGAGCGTGCAGTGCGTAGTCCGAATGCCTTTGTTGTTGCTGGAAGTGCTGGGGCTTGATGAAGAGCCCCTCACGCCAGATAACCCGATTTCGACTCGACATGGTTATTCTTCTTCTTTTTGCAGTTCCACTTCATCCAGGCGCAGGTGCACCAGGATTTGATAAGCCGCGCCCTTGCTCTTGATCTTGATGACCTTGCGCCACTCGGCGCTGTCCGGGTCGGCGTAGCGTGCGATCACGCCGATGTAACGGGTCTTCTCGTCGAGCTTGACGGGGGGCAGGTATTTGAACTGGCCCGGCAGCAGGGTGTAGTCCTGATGATCCAGGTAGTTCTTGCCAAGGGCCTTCTCGACATCTGCCGTCACCTGGTCGTAGTCGGTGGCAAGCAGCTTGGAATCCTCGGCCAACAGCACCACCTGAAACTCGATGGGCGCCGCCTCCCCGCTCTCGTTGGGGTTGACGTCAGGCTCCGCCAGCAGGCTCAGCCCCAGGGTGGAGGGTTGACTGTCATTGCTGCCCACCTGGATATCCGGGTTCATGGCGACGTCAGCCATCTTGCCCATGGTGGTACAGCCAGCCAGGGCCAGCAGAACCGCCCCCAGCATCAGCGCACGTATCATCAAATCAGTCCCTGTTGCTGACGAACGGCCTGGTCATAGGCCTGGGCATACACCTGGTGGAACAGCTTGTCGAACCCCTGCTGGCGGGCGGAGGTGAGCTCGCGGTAGTAGTGCTGGTACATGTTCCAGGCCCAGCCTTCATCGGCCATGCCCGGCGCACCGCTGCGGCGGTATTGTTCGAACCGGCCGATCAGCGCCTCGGGCGAGAAGGCTTGCAGAATGCTGTCCAGCGCCGCACCGATGGCCTGCTGGTTTGCCACGTGGTGGATGCGCACATTGTGCAGGCTCTCGGCCACCGCCGCCGGCGCACTCAGGTGGACCGGGCTCTTCTGCTCGGCAAACAGCACCGCCAGGGTCTCGTCATAGTCAAGGCCCAGGCGCAGCGGGTTGTCCTCGATGGGGCGCAGGTGCTTGTCCGCCAGCGCCGCCTGTTCGGTTTGCAGCTGCAGCAACCCCTCCACCATGGCCCGCACCGTCTTGCCCATCTCTTCGAGCATGTCGTGGGCCTGCTGGGTGTCCTGCAGTTGCAAGGGCTGACCCAGGCCGCGCATCAGCGGAGTCAGGGCCACGTGATCGACGCCGTCCAGCGACAGCTGATAATCGGGGTGGTTCTCGATGCTGGGCATATCCAGAAATTCTTGGTTCATGGTGTTCTCGACAGCAGAAAAGGGGGCAAGGGGGGAAACGTCCACATCCGGCTGTGAACGCGGTGAAGCCTGCAGGCGACTATCCGCCAGCGGGCCATCCGTCGGCACGCCAGCTGTTGGCAAGCCATCCATCAACGAATTGGGGGTCCGGCGCTCCTGTTGCAGTGCCAGCAGGGGATCGGCCGCCAGGGTGCGCGGATCATCGGCCCGGGCTGCTGGCTCATCACCGGTCAGCCACTCGTCGAGCTGCTCGGTGGCACGATTGCCCAGCACCTGCTGCAGGCTCTGCTCCGGGGTGATGGCCCCCAGGTAGGCACGCAGCCGGAACGGGCCGACGATGAGCTCGTCCCCCTGCTCCAGATGCACTTTGCGGGCCCGCCCGATGGGTGAGGTGGCGCCATTGATATAGGTCTGGCCGCTCAGATCGCACAGGCAGAAGCGACCGTCGTTGAGCTCGATGCGGGCGTGGGCGGGCAGCACGGCCCCCAACCTGTCCCGCAGCAGCCAGTCATCCTGCTCGGAGGCGCCCAGGGTCCCCCCCATCTCGTCGAAGCGGTACTGCACCTGCTGGCTGCCGTCGAGCTGTTCGCTGTTGAGCACCACCAGGGAAAGTTGCTGGTTAAAATCGTCCACGGTTACTCCTGCACTGATCTCTGTACTTAAATGTTCTGCGCAGCGTATTTCTGCGCTTATTCCTGCACACAAATGGTCACGAACGGATCGCTCGGCGGCTGGCCGAGAAAGGTACTCCACCCCAGACGGGCACTCTGCTCTTCACCGAGTCTCAGTCCCCTCGCCTGCTCCTGGCCGAAACCCAGCCGCAGATCCCAGGCCAGCTGATCGCGCAGGATGAAGGAGACGAAGGTAACCAGGGCATGGAAGTGCTCCCCGTTCGGCAGAAACCCGAGAAACTGGCCAAAACTCAGGTTGTTGATCTTCAACAAGAACTTGCCGGCACAGTCGTTCACCTTGTCGCCGATGACAAAGTCATCCCCCAGGGTGGAGCCAGCCCCGCCGAGGCGGTTCTGCTGATCCTGATGAATAGGCACCTTGCGCCACTGCCAGGCGCTCACCTCCACGTCCGCCAGATCGAAACAGTGGGCCACCAGACCAGCCACCACCTCGGGGGAGCGGCTGGGGCTGGCCAGCATGCCCGCATAGGAGAGCATCTTGGCCCGGTTGACCGGCAGGCTCTGGCAGACCGCCTCGTTGCCAAGCCCCACCAGGGCGAACATCAGGCGGGAGAAACCATCCTCGCCGTTGTCCTGAAACCGGACGTGGTAGCGATACTTGCGCCAGATCCGGTGCAGCAGGGTCAGCAGACGGTGATGGAAGAAGTCCAGGAACAGGCCGAGCTTCTGCTCCCCCTGGGCGTACTCCCATGCCAACGAGTCGAGGTAATAGCCGGGCATCGGCGACTGGCTGCCATGCAGGCCGAGAAAAGCCACCTCCAGCTCGTGGCGGCCCTGTCCGTCCCGGCCAATCTGCAACACGTCGCTGGTAGGAAACCCCAGGGACGCGGTCGCCTTGAAACGGATGTTCTCGTCACCGGGCAGGTAGTCGAGCCCCCGCTCCTGATCGGCACCATCCAGCCGGTTGAGCAGCTCAACCAGCTGGAAGAAGTTGAAGCGGGGCGCGTCCTTGCCGGACGTCACATCAGGGAGTGCTGACCGATCTGGACTGGCCACTGATAGCGCTCCTTGTTGTCGAGATTGACCACCTCAAGCAGGTGGAAGGCGTTGACGCTGGCGTACAGCGAGAAGAAGTGGGCCAGCACGGTGCTAAACAGATAGAGCTCCCCTTCGCTGCCAAAGGCGGACTGGCGGATGGAAAGCACCGACTTGAGCCCCCGCACCGGCATGCCGCGCACCAGCCGGTCCACCGGCTTGGTTTCGATCTCCTCGATCCCCGCCAGCCGTTTGCGCGAGGCCTGCTCTGCCTGCTTGTCGTGCAGCGCCGGAAAGTCGTAGGTGCGCAGCACCTGCACCAGGGCATCGCGGCGCAACAAGGAGACATAGTTGAGCGACAGGTTGGAGATCAGCGTCCAGTGCAGACTGCCGTCCAGCGCCGGGCGCAGCGGCCGGGTCGGCCGGATCAGGTTGCGGAAAGTGGCAAATGAGGGTGAACTGCCGGTCGGCACGCAGACGCTGCCCACCTTGAGGCGGGCGGCGCGGGAGCGGTTGGTACAGGTGAGCGTCACCGAGATGGATTCATCCAGTTCGACCGTGGTGGTTTCATCCCCGCGCACGAATGAGAGGCTGTGCTCGAAACCATCCCCGCTCACCGCCTCCTTGACCCGCACCCGGTAGTAGAGCGCCAGCCGCTGCTTGGCCCGCTCGATCTGGTGCTGGAAGCTCTCGAATGGCTGATAGATGCGCGGCGTGCCGCGGGAGCGGCCGAGGTTCCCCTCGACCCAGCCTTCCACCTGGTCCACCGAGAAGATCTCGAAGCTGTCGGCGTGGCGATAACTCGCCTTGAGGGGATACTCCGCCTGACGACCGTTGAGGTTGACCGGCTCGCTGTCGTGCTGGAACAGGTTGATGGCCGGCACGCAGTTGAGCATGAAGGAGTCGGGACGGATCTTGAGCTCCGCCGGCAGCGGCCGGTCGAAGCAGAAGTGCACCTTGAATTCGCTCACCGGCAACGGCTGTTTGGGCCAGTCGCCACCGGCGAGTTCGAAGAAGAGGAAACTTTCCGGGAAGCAGAAATACTCCTGCAGGATCCGGTAGCCGGAATAGACGTTGTTTGGATAGGGCAAGAGCGCATCACCGCGCTCGAAGCCGACCGGTTTGAGGGCCTTGGCCTCCTGACGAAAGCGCTTGCCGTCGATCTCAAGCTCGATATGGGAGAGCTGGTTGGAGAGCCAGAAGTAGAGCTCATAGGCGGTGTAGCTGTCGCCACCGAGGAAGAAGCGCAGCTTGTCCAGCTGCAACTCGCAAAGCGGCAGAGGGGCATGCAGGGCGATATCCAGCGAGATGGTGGAGAGATCGTTGCCGCTCTGGGCGGCAATATGACGGATATCGGCCGGATAGACCCAGGTATCGTGACAGGTCTGGAAATGACAGGTCACCTCGTCCAGGGGCAGGCTGTCGAGCTGGCAGCCTTGCCTGACCAGCGCCGGCTGGGCGATGGCCCCCGGAATGACCGAAAACTGCATGATGGTCATGCTGGGCACGGGACGCAGGTAGTTGGGCCAGAGCATGTTGAGCAGACCGTGGGTCAGCTCGGGAAACTCATCCTCAATCTTGGCGCGCAGGTTGCCCGTGAGGAAGGCGAATCCCTCCAGCAGGCGCTCCACGTCCGGATCGCTATTTTGCTCCGACAGAAAGCGGGTGAGCTCGGGATGGCTATCTGCAAATTCGCGCCCTTGCAGGCGCAAAAATGCCAGTTCATCCCTGAAGTAATGTTCCAGCGACATTGATCAGACCATGCGGTAGTGACGATGACTGTCCATATGGACGTTGAACGAGGTAACTTGCTCGATATGCTCCAGCCGCACGTGGGCCGTCACCTGAAACGACATCTCAAGCGGACTCGCCTGATGGTCGGGTGAACGGACATCCACATGCACGATCCGCGGTTCATAACGACGGATGCATTGCCGGATCGCCTCCCGGATCCGCCCCTTGATGTCGGCACTGCCCTGGGTGGCATCGTTGAAATCGATGACCCCGAGGTCAGGTGCGCTGCGACAATTGCCGGGACGGGTGTTGAGTACCTGTTCGAGCTGCCGTTTGACAGACGCGATCAGTTCCTCAGACTCCGTACGGGGGGAGGAGCCAAGCCCCTCCCCCCTGATGCGATCAAACAGGCTGGCCGCATTTCCTCTATCCCAGGAAGAGAGATGCGGCATCGGGCCTTATTCCTTGTCCAGACGACCTACCAGAGAGAGCTCGAAGCTCGCCCCCATGTACTTGAAGTGTGGGCGCACCGACATGGCAACCTGATACCAGCCCGGCTCCCCTTCCACGTCCAGCACCTTGATCTGGGCTGCACGCAGCGGGCGGCGACTGCGCACCTCTGCTGGCGGGTTTTCCTGGTCTGCAACAAACTGCCGGATCCAGCTGTTCAGCTCACGCTCCAGATCCTGACGTTCCTTCCAGGAGCCGATCTGCTCGCGCTGCAGCACTTTGATGTAGTGCGCCAAGCGGTTGATGATGAACATGTAAGGCAGCTGGGTACCCAGCTTGTAGTTGGTTTCCGCCTCCCGGCCTTCCTTGGTATTCGGGAATACCTTGGGTTTTTGCACCGAGTTAGCGGAGAAGAAGGCGGCGTTGTCGCTGTCTTTGCGCATGGTCAGGGTGATGAAGCCCTCTTCCGACAGCTCGTATTCACGACGATCGGTGATGAGCACCTCGGTCGGGATCTTCGCCTGCAGCTGACCCATGGCTTCATAGACGTGTACCGGCAGATCGTGGATGGCACCACCACTCTGCGGGCCTATGATGTTCGGGCACCAGCGATACTTGGCGAAACTGTCGGTCAGGGAGGTGCCCATCAGATAGGCGGTGTTGCCCCACAGATAGTGGTCGTGATCCGAGCTGATATCTTCCTGATAGTTGAAGCCCTTGATGGGGTTCTCGGTCGGATCGTAGGGCAGACGCGCCAGGAAGCGCGGTGCGGTCAGTCCCAGATAGCGGGCATCTTCCGATTCACGCAACGCACGCCACTTGGTGTAGGCCGGACCTTCGAAGACTGACTTGAGATCCTTGATGGAGGGCAGATCGGTAAAGCTGTCGACCCCGAAGAAAGCGGGTGCGACGGAAGAGATGAAGGGGGCGTGGGACATGGCCCCTACCGCGCTGACATACTGCATCAGCTTGATGTCGGGAGAGCTGTGGGTGAAGGCGTAATCACCGATCACGGCCCCCACCGGCTGGCCACCAAACTGGCCATATCCGCTGGAATAAACATGTTTGTAGAGACCGGACTGGGTGATTTCAGGTGAAAACTCGAAATCTTCCAGCAGCTCTTCCTTGGTGGCATGCAGCACCTGGATCTTGATGTTCTCGCGAAAATCGGTGCGATCAACCAAAAGCTTGAGGGAACGCCAGGAGGACTCCATCTCCTGCAGCTCCTTGGCATGCAGGATCACGTCCATCTGCTTGCCGAGCTTCTTGTCGAGCTCGACAATCATGCTGTCCACCAAGGCCTTGTTGACCGGACTGCTGGCAGTGCCGCTATCCAGGATGTTGGCAATCAGGGCAGCTACTCCCTGCTTGGCGACACTGTAACCCTCATCCACCGGGGTGATGCGAGCCTGCGCCATGATTTCGTCCAGCAAGGACGAGGAGGCTGCACTCGCCCCCGCTTGAACCTGTTCTTCGACCAAAGACATGTTTTTTCCTTTTCTCGTCAATCAATCCAACCCGGCGATCACTCGGCAGGTTTAATCAAATCCAGCTCTTTGAGCAGTTGCTCACGCGCTTCATCACTGGACAACAGCTCCTGCAAACGATTGCGGAAGGCGGGGATATTGCCGAGCGGCCCCTTCAAGGCAACCAGGGCCTCACGCAGCTCCAGCAGCTTGCGCAGCTCGGGCACCTGCTGGGCCACGCTGTCAGGGGTGAAGTCTTCCAGAGACTGGATCTTGATCGAAACCGGCAACTCGTCCTGGCAGTTTTCCTCCAGGCGATTGGGAACGGAAAAATTCAGTTCCAGTGCAGATTCTTTCATGACGGAAGAGAAATTATTCTTGTCGATGGAGACGGTCTGACGCTCCTCGATGGGGGTGTCTTCGGTGCGTCCCTTCATGTTGCCGACCACCATCATGGTCAAGGGAAGTTCTACTTCTCCCTGTTGACCTCCGGTCGACGGTACATATTTGATATTAATACGTTCCTTGGGTGCAACAGTGGCCCCATCAATATTTTTTCCCATGCTCTAAATACCAAGTTGTGGGTCTATCCAGACCCAAAAGCTTATAGCCGGTGGTTTAGCCAACAACTGTCAAAAATGACAGTTGACGCTATTGCCGGTTGGCAAGAGACCAATCCACTGGCCAACAGATATGCGTTCGACCAAAAAGAGCAACAGCTCTAATTATCAAAAGCACAATACCCACTTGTTTATTCATAACAACCCGAAGTGCCTCTACTCTATCGTTAGAGGTCATATTGGCTTAAATGCCATTTATAATTAATGGTATATTTATAGATGAGCCACCGTCAATGAAATATCCGTGAAAAAGAAATTGCAAAAATAAAAAACAAATAAAAACAATATGTTAGCAGCAATCATTTAAATCTTTAAAGGTGAGGACTGATATATTAACAAAAAACAAACTTATAACTTTCAACTGTTATCATACCCCATCACGCTAAACTCCATCTGTTATGCGTCAATTATTGACTGATTGAGTCAAGATAGTAATGCGCCAGGTTATGACGCGAGAAAGAAGAAAAGAATTGTTAATACATGAAAATATGATAAAGGTTGTTTCATCTACGCGACTAACAGATGAATAAGTTAATAAGAGTTCTGTTGTATCAACCTCACATGAAAAACGCTAACCCTCTAAAAAATAATACATTTGATCAGCCAGGCTGATGATAATTCTGACTAGATTGCTGCAAGAACCAATGCTGCGCCAATTTCTGTCCGACACTTTTCTCTTTTTCCGTCATGCCTTTCTCCAGCTCATCACGCGCTTTGGCTGACTCTTGATTACCCTCGGTTGCCGCCAACAGATACCATGCATAAGCATGCACTCTATTGCGTGGAGCTCCCAACCCCTGTTCACGCATGATCCCCATGCGATATTGGGCCAATCGGTGCCGGGCATTGGCCGCCAGCCGATACTGTTTGAGTGCTTGCGGGTAGTCTTCCTTGCCACCCAACCCGAGCCGCAGCATTTCGCCATAGGCGTAACGCGCATCGACATTGCCCTGTGCTGCCGCCAGTGCAAAATAGTGGCGAGCGGTCACCAGGTCCCCTTGCTCTTGCTGCCATTGAGCCAATGCAAACTGAGCCTGACTGAATCCCCCTTCTGCGGCACGCGTCAACCAATACTCTCGTTCTGCGGCACCATTCTGCTGCAAGCTCAATTGATATTCGGCCTCATGGGAGCCACTTCCTGCCGCCAGCTCCAGCCAATAGCGGCCAAGTGCAAGATCCTGGTGAACCTGTTTGCCGACCAGATAGGCTTGCCCCAACCACAGTTGGGCCGGCGCAGCACCGGCATTGGCTGCTCGCTGATAGAGGCTGAGAGCCTCTTCAGGTGGTGCCTTGCGTGCCAACACCAACAAGGCTTCCGGCTGCTGCTGAGCGGCGGCTTTCTCATACCAGCGCAGGGCAAGATCGGGGCGCTTGCTCACCCCTTTTCCCTGCTCATAGCGAGCTCCAAGCTGGAATTGGGCATCCCGATTGCCTTGTTCGGCGGCTTTCTCCAGCCATTTGACGGCTTCCTCATCGGATCCCGCCTGACCTGCATACCATTGTCCAAGTATCAACTGGGCACTCGCATGATCGCGCTTGGCCGCCTGCTCGAACCAGTCGAGACACTCATTGGCCAGCTTACCCTTGTGCTGTTGCCGACACTCCATCCCCAGCCGATAACTGGCATCCGGATTCCCCAACTTGGCCGAGCGCTGCCACCAGCCACTGGCCTGCTTGGGGCTCTTGGGCTCCCCCAGACCAGCCTGATACCAGTTCCCCACCTGCAGTGCAGCTTTGCCCCGCATGTCAGCATCTGCCGCCAGGGGGCCCGCCTGCTCGGCCGCCTGTTTCATCCAGCGCATCGCCTCGGGATAATCCGGCTTGGCCGCCAAACGATTGGCCAGCTCATATTGCGCCTTGCCTTGGCCCTGCTGAGCGGCTTGAATGAGATCGGATTCAGTCTGTGGCGTCGTAGTGGAACAGGCGGCGAGCCAATGGCTCACCAGTACCAAACATAATGTGCGGTATGTCATCGTTTGTATCTGCAAATAATGAAGATGGAAGGGTGGCTGCGTACATAATGCTTGCTTACAACCAGATAGACTTTCTATTGCTTATCAACTTTTAAATAGACCTTATTCTGGACATTCCCATGGTGCCCAATAATCTTATTGCTCGTTCACATGATCCAGCTTGACCATAGCCAAATCCAGCTTGCGCCCCTCGTTTAACAGTTTATCGAGAACATCCGTTCGACAAATAAACCCTGTATATTGATCTGCATCTATATCCCAAAGCACGACTTCATATCCTCGCGCTTGCAGCCATAAGTCATAAAGCACCAACAGGCGCCAAACCGATGTATCCTCACCCGGTTCGGAGCAAATAAAATGTTCCTTGATACCGTGAATATCCGCCAATGCGTTGCCCTGCAACTCAACTTCCTCAACGTCTCGCCAGTCAATATTGAGACACACCCAATGCTCATCAGAGTTGAATTCAACAAGTGCTGACACAATGCCACCCTGTAGCTCATCGGTATGGGTATTCATCAGCGCGTTCAATCTGCCGACTCTGATCTCTTCAGGCAGAGGGGATAGTAAAATTGATAGAAGCCATTTCTTTCTTCGTCTTTCGACATAGACCATGGGAATCAACAGGGGTGACAAGATAATGACGGATAGGAGCAGAAATAGTTTTTTTATCGCCTTCACCTTTCTTTCCCGATTTTTTCATACAGAGCCAAAGGGGCCAAGCAATACCACGGCAGCACCAAAACGATGTTCGGTTCGCGATGTATCGATCACGCAGACAATGCATGATCGATACACTGCGGACTACTCCTGTATCCAGAACAACATGTCATCCTTGTTGACATGAGATTGGGAAGGTAAGCGCTGCCCTTTGCGAAGCTGCCACTGCTCATCGGTCAGGTTGCAGCGCCAGTTGCCATCCTGCTCCACCACGGAACCCGGCATGGCAATGGGGTGTTGGACCACGCGCAATGCCTGCCATTTCTCTGCAATACCATTGGCTCTGGCATAATCGACCAGATCCTTGGGGTAATAACGCATGTCTCGATAGCTGCTGTCATCCAGCTCATAAAGCAGGGTGACCAGCGCCGCTTCAAAAGCCCAATAGCCAAAGTAGATAGCATGCTTTGCCTTGTGCCTGTCGTGCCAATAGCACTCTTTACACCCCTTGTACCATCCTTTGAGATATTGCTTGATGCTCGCCTGACGCTCAACCTTGGTGGGATTCACACCATCTCCCTTGATGGCATCGAATAGGGGACGATACACCTCGGGAATATAGGACTCTGGGCCTCGAGGAAAACCAGGATAGCCCAAGCGGGCCAACAGTACGCTCCACAGCGGGTCGTCGTCCCCTTCCGGATTCTTACTGATATAACGCACCAACTCGGGCAATATCTCATCCTGGCCATAGAGGATGATTAATGAGAGCATCCAGAGCAGATATTGATAGGCATCTTGCTCCCAGTAATAAAACTGTTCATCTGGAAACTCTTTTTTATGGCGTAAAAACTCTTTAGTGACGACGCCTAGCTGAGCAATAACCTCTTCATGAGAGACTCCGCCAGAATAAAGCAAGATCAGATGTTCAAGATTATCCATAAACATGCCCGCACTGGCACCAGAGCGAGTAGGCAATCCTGCTGGGTCACTCCAGCGTTCATGGTGAGGATCATTTATCCAACTCCACCACTCCTGGTCAAAATAGAGCGATTCTTTGTAGTCTTCTAGCTGAACCAAGAAGAAATCCTCAGATAATAGTGGATCTCGACGCTGCTCAATAAACGAACTCATTCTCTACTCCTACTTGACCGGGATAGTACCGATAGCATCGGCATTCTTATTCAACTTGGTGATCTGAATCACCTCACCAGACTCATCGACGATCATCAACCAAGATTCATATTTTTGTTTTCTGATATCCGCCAATAGCTTTTTATCTGCTATTTCATCCGGTAATCGCCTTTCTATCCACATATTGCTCATCTGCTTGCCCGACCCCTTGGTCATCGACAACAACTGGGTGCTCTTGGTGCCATCCCCGTCGATATACTCCCCCCCTGCCGTCCGAAACTTGGTCTCGGTCACCACGTAGGGAGGCGGAGGATTGGTGTTCTTGTAGATACCATCGATGCCCCGCCCTCTGGGCTTGTCATTCAGGCTACGTACCCGGCGATGTTCTGGCAACAGGTTCTCGAACTTGTGATTTGCCATCCAATTGTCGCTGATGATCTCGCCATAAATTCCTTTCTTCGAGCGGCTCAGGATCTTGAGCTCCACTTTGACCACATCATCCGGCAGCGGGTGGATAACGGTACCACCGGGCATGGCCTTGTAACCAGGGGCATGCTTGACCGCCTCTTTCTCCAATCCAGCGGCTATCTCATCGAGGGACTTGAGCACGGGCCCCATGGCGACAGGCAGCATCTGACCCGCCTGTGACTGCATCTGCAACACCAGACGCTGGGATTGCTCAAGCCAGATCCTGACTGAAGCAGGAGCCAATCCCTTTATCTTGCCGATCAAGCTGGTCAGCGACTTGACGGCATCGTTCAGATAACCCAGCAACACGCTGACCGCAATCTGTCCCCTCAACCCACGGATCTGACCGGCAAATTCTTTCAGCACCTTGTCGAGGCGCGAGATACCCAGCACTTTTTTGACCTTGGGATCACTGAGAAACGTCAGCACAGGCGCCATTGCAGGTCTGATCGCCTTGGTGGCATCCCCACCCGCCTTGCGGACAAACAGGAAGATGATTTTCAACACCCCCTTGAAGGCTGAACCCAGCGACGGGATCAGCCCTATCAGGGTAAAGCTTAAGAAAACCCACTTATCCGGCTGCTTGGGGTCACGGGAAATATCCCGGGCATTGGCAATCAGATCGCGACAATCCAGCACCTGGTCAACTACGGGAATAAGACCCAGCACCGCATTGGCGGCGATCTGTCCTGCGCTTTGATTGGGGTTGAAATCCCCCTGCAGGGCCTCCCAGATCCACTGCAAGCTGGAGGCAACCCCTTTTTTGACGGCCTCAGCACTTTGTTTGACATAGGCAGCCCCACCGGAAACAGCCTGATCCAGGTGGTCATAGAGCTGCTCAAACAGATCGTTACCGAACATATCAGCCCTCGTCGCTCAGACTGTCGAGATGGCCGGTGAGGGCCGAGATGGATTCACGGGGCAGATCGACAAAATTGTCCTGCAGGTCATAGGTCACTGAAGCGGTGCCAGCAGGCACATCCTCGAGCAGCGCCATGCCATCACCATCCAGCGTGCCTTCCCGCACCGACCCATCGCTCAATACGGCCTTGTAGGGAGTGCCCGCCAGCGGCATCAGCTCGGAGTCGAGGTGATAGAACTTCATCCAGTGCGTGTGAGGGCTATCCAACATACCCTCAATACTCTTGGGTACCTTGCCAGCCCAACCGGATCCAGAGCCTGCATTGCCACCCGAGTTCATCTTGATGGTGGGCCCCACCAGGGTGACCCCCCCGCCATCGACCTTGATAAAACAGCCGCCGACCTTGACGGTAATTTCAGAACCCGCTTCCAGCACCACCTTGGCACCGGCCTTGACGTGCACCTCCTGCCCCGCCTGGGTGAGCCAGCTGTCACCCAGTTTTTGGTGCATGGAGGCATCCACTGTCAGCGAGTAGTCAGCCTTGATATGATCCCGCTTCTCTCCTTCAACGGTCAGATGATCGTTGCCAAAACTGGGCGGAGCGCCATCCTCACCCGGCACTTTTCTGATGCGCTTGACCCGCTCGTTGTCGATGTCGGTGTGCTGGTCGTGTTTGATATGCCAGGCCGCATCGTTCTCTATCAACACGTTCAGATCTTTCTGACCGTGGATATAGATCTCTTCCTTGCC
>NZ_JAAKVU010000029.1:0-36382 GCF_049175815.1 Aeromonas sp. 600276
GGTGACAAGGTGAGCGAGACCTTTGGCGTCACCAGCGTGGACGGCACCAAGTCGAGCGTGACCGTGACCATCACCGGTAGCAACGATGCACCGGTACTGAAACCGGATGTGGGCGCGGTCAACGAAGATGCGATCCTGACGGTCAATGCTGCGAACGGCGTGCTGGCCAACGATAGCGATGTCGATGGCAACGCCCTCAAGGTGACCGGTATCCTGAGCGGCACCAGCGGGACGGCCACGGCCGTGAACGCCAGTGGTGACACCGTGCTGACCAACAGCTACGGCACCCTGACCATCCGGGCTAACGGCAGCTACAGCTTCAATGCCAATGGCGCGGATGCGCAGAAACTGGCGGCCGGCCAGACCGCGGGGGTGGTGTTTACCTACACTGCAACCGACGGCACCGAGAGCCGGACCAGCACCCTGACCCTCACCATCACCGGCACCAACGATGCACCGACCCTGAGTATCGACAAGGGGGCTGTGATCTCCGAAGAGGGGCTGGCCGGCGGCATTGCCGACACGGCAGGCAGCAGTGATACCACCGACAGCGTGGTCGCCAGCGGCAAGATCACGGTTGGCGACGTCGATAGTCAGGATACCCTCACCATCAGCCTGAACGGGCCGGCTGGCCTGACGGCTGGCGGTGCCGCGGTGCAGTGGAGCTGGAATGCTGCTACCAAGGTGTTGATCGGTTATACCGGCACTCCGGGCGGCGCCGATTACAAGGCGGTCATGGATGTGAAGCTGACCGCACCTGCCGGCAACGGCAAGGGCGACTGGAGCTACGACGTGACGCTCAAAGCCCCGCTGGATCATCCGGTCAAGGGCAGTGAAGACGTACTCAACTTCCAGATCGGTGTGACCGTATCGGATGGCAAGACCACCACCACCGGCAGCCTGCCCATTTCGGTCGAGGACGACTCACCGGTGGCTGGCGACATGGCGGCCGTCTCCGTCATCAAGACCAACATCCCGGATACTCTAACCGGCCTGTTTGATCTGACCAAGTACAGTGGCAGCAACCAGATGACCCTGAACGTGAGCGGTTTCAGCATCACGGCGCTGGGCTTTACCTCGTCGACCAACTCGGCCCTGACGACGGCCAATGTCAACGGTTCCAGCGCCGGCCTGGGTGTTTCCAGCGTTGGTTCACCGAACCACAACCTCGCCAACGAGGTGGACTTCCGCCACTTCGCAGACGGCACTTCGGCATCCGAGCAGCTGATCATCAAGCTGGATGCGGGCAAGGTGGCCTATGGCGCCAACATCAAGTTCAGCCAGATGTTCGGTGGCGAGCTGGAGAGCGGGGTGGTCGAGTTCTACCGCGGCGGCGTGCTGATCGGTACCCAGACCTTCAGCTCCAACGCGGCGGGTGGCGACTATGCCGGCAACTTCCAGGTGCAGCAGGGTGGCTTCGATACCATGGTCATCAAGGCCACCAACAATGGTAACGGCCTCTACGCCGACAACAGCGACTTCACCGTGAAGAGCATCGAGTTCCTCGGGGCGACCACGGCACCGGCCATCGCCTACGGTTCCGGCACGGTTACCCCGCAGTGGGGCGCCGACGGCAAGGGCTACATGCAGCTGGTCGGTTCCACCGAGACCGGGCTGACCACGGCGACCGGCAAACTGATCACCACCTCGATGGAATCGGCCAATACCCTGATCGGCACGGCCAGCGATGGCACCCTGGTGTTCCGTCTGGAATTTACCCCGGCCACCGGCAAGTGGGAGTTCTTCCAGTATCAGAACATGTCCAAGCCGCTGGGCGATGGCGACATCGACTTCCAGATCAAGGTGGTGGATGGCGACGGCGACTACAGCCTGGGCTCTTTCGCAACCAAACCGCTGTTTACGCCCATTGTGCAGTCGGTCTCCAGCGAGAGCGCGACCGAGGGTGGCAACCTGCTGCACACGGTAACGCTGTCGGATGCGACCCAGGAAGCGACCCAGTATGACTTCAACATCAAGGGCAGCGGCGCCAATCCGGCCTCCAGCCTTGATTGGGGCACCGCCCAGTTCAGCAACGGGGTGACCTACAACAGCACTACCGGCAAGATCACGGTGCCGGCCGGGGTGTCGGGCTTTACTGTGACCATCCCGACAGTGGACGATCGTCTGGTCGAGGCGAATGAAACCCTGACCGTGACCGTTGGCGGCCAGAACGGCACCGGTACCATCATCGACAACGATCGTGCGCCGGTGACCACGGGTGGCTACAGTGCCGGCAAGGAAGATACGCCGCTGGTGCTGAAGTGGGCCCAGTTTGGTGCCAGCGATGATCAGGCAGCCTCCGACCTGAGCGTGCAGATCAATACCTTGCCGCTGAACGGCAAGCTGGAGTACCTGAACGCAGCCGGCCAGTGGATTGCGGTGAAGGTGGGGGATCTGGTCTCCTACGCCGATATCGACAGCGGTCACTTGCGCTTCGTGCCGGGCCTCAACGAGTCGAGCACCAATGCCAGCAACGGCAATGGCGTCGTGACCGGCAACCTGCAGGGCGACTACGCCAGCTTTGGTTACCAGATCAGCGACGGCGCCAACCTGAGCAACAGCGGCAAGCTGGTGATCGATATCGCGGCGGTGGCGGACAAGCCGGTGGTCGACATCAGCCTGACCGGCAACGGTGTACCGCTCTATAGCCAGTACCCGTCGTCCGGCATCTCCACCGGGGCGTTCCAGAGCGGCAACTTCAACAAGGGCAGCTTTGGCATCACCAGCAGCTTTACCGACAGCACCACCACTCAAGACAGCGTGGTGGGTACCAGCGGCAACGACTACATCGTCAGCATCAAGGGCGGCGGAGATTACTTCGTCGGCGGTGCGGGCAATGATGTGCTGGTTGGTGGCAACTCCACCTCAGGTGACACCCTCGACGGCGGCACCGGCAACGACATTCTGGTAGCCGGGCTGGGTGGCGACACCCTGTATGGCGGCGCCGGGACTGACCTGGCCGTGCTGATGGGCTCGCGCGCCAACTATGTCATCGAGCGCAGAAGTGACGGCGGTTTCAACTTCCTGGTCAAGGAGAACGGCGTCACCATCAGCAAGTCGCTCTACGACATCGAGTTGGTGCAGTTTGATGACGGCATCTACCAGTTCAACCAGACCGACGGCACCCTGACGGCGGTACCGCCCAGCTTGGTGGATTATCCGCTCGAGATCAGCGCCTCCCTGACCGACCGGGATGGCAGCGAGCAGTTCGACAGCCTGGTGCTGACCGGCATGCCGACGGGGTCGACGCTGTATCAGGGCTCCACCGTGCTTGGCACAGTGGGGGCCGATGGCAAGCTGACGCTGACCGGTCTGTGGAACCAGAGCGCGCTGGACGTCAAACTGACTGGTCTGACCCTGCGGGTGCCGGGCAGCAGTGCCGGCCAGTTCGACCTCAAGGTTGAAGCCATCGCCAAGGAAGTGGCGACCGATCAGACCAGCAGCGCATCGGATCAGGATTCGATCCGCATGAGCTACTTCCTCTCTACCGAAGGGGAGCCGGGCGATCAGAACCGTACCTACGGCAGCGAACACAATATCGTGGTCGGGGATCTGGATGGCAGCGTGGTGCTGCCGGGCCAAAACTACAACATCGCCTTCATGGTCGACAGCTCGGGCAGTATCGGCACCAGTGCCATGAACACCATCAAGAGCCAGCTGGCGCAGGTGTTTGCAACCCTCAAGACCAGTGCCGGTACTGAGGGGGCGGGCAAGGTCAACATCTTCCTGGTGGACTTCGACAGTCAGGCCAACAAGTCCATCAGCGTGGACTTGAAGGATCCCAATGTCCTGACCAGGTTGCAGGCCGTGCTCGACAGCATGGACGGCAGTTACTGGAATGGTGGGGCGACCAACTACGAGGATGCGCTCAAGACAACCTCCAACTGGTTCAACAGCGACACCGCCAAGAACAACACCAATGCGAAGAACCTGGCGTACTTCATTACCGATGGGGCACCAAACACCTATTACGACTATGAAGATACCAACCCGATCGTGAATACGAAGACCAACGAGCGTCTCGATTCGTTTGTCAACGTCAACAACTATGTGCCGGGTGAAGCCTTCTACGCCAACATAGGCGGCACCAACCGGGTGCTGATCGACGCGAACGGCAATGTTCAGAAGTGGTCGCAGGGCAATAACAACAAGTGGAGCTCGACCACCATCGGGACCTTGAAGGCACAGGGGGATGGTACCTTCGAGATCTCCACCTCCTATGACAGCAACTACTGGGCATTGCAAAATGCGCTGGCTGTGCTGCCGCTTCTGCTGGCCAATAACGTGACGCTGGAAGCGATCGGCATCGGCAGCAACGTCTCCATCGATACCCTGAAGCTGTTCGACAGTGATCAGATTGTGCAGTTCAACGTGTCAGCCAACGACCTGGCCAACGCCATCCTGGGTACCTCGGTGAACAACCTGCCGGGCAGCGACCGGATCGACGGCGGTGCCGGTGACGACATCCTGTTCGGTGATGCGATCCACTTTGCCGGCATCAACGGTGAAGGCTACGCGGCCATCAAGCAGTATGTGGCCGGCAAGCTGAGCGCAGGCTCGGTGACCGATGCCCAGGTCCATGACTACATCACGGATCATGCCAGCGAGTTTGATCAGTCCTCCAGCAACGACAAGGCGGACGTGCTGATCGGCGGCGATGGCAACGACATTCTGTTTGGTCAGGGTGGCGATGACTTCCTGTTTGGCGGTGCCGGCAACGACATCCTGTTCGGTGGTGCCGGCAACGACACCCTGTATGGCGAGAGCGGCAACGATACCCTGTACGGTGGCAGCGGCAACGACACCCTGTTTGGCGGCATTGGCGACGATACCCTGAGCGGTGGTCTGGGCAATGACATCCTGGTCGGCGGGCTTGGCAATGACATCCTCAAGGGGGATGGCGGCGCCGATACCTTCACCTGGCTGCAGGGCGACACAGCTGCGGGCAGCGTGGCCAAGGACTACGTGGTCGACTTCTCCAAGGCGGAAGGTGACAAGCTGGATCTGAGCGACCTGCTGGATCACGACGGTTCTCGCAACCAGAACGATCTGAAGAGCCTGCTCTCGGTCTTCCAGGACAGTGAAGGGGTGCATCTGCAGGTCAAGGAGAGCAGCGCCGCCCCCGTGACCCAGGAGATAGTGCTGATGAACCACACGTTCGACAGCCTCACCGGCAGTGCGGCGGCCACCTCGTCCCAGGTGATCGACTACATGCTCAACAACAACATGCTGGATATCGACAAGTAATCCGGTCGACCCCAGGCAAAAAGCGGCAGAGCAATCTGCCGCTTTTTTTATGGATGGCGCTACCGGGCTGGCTCGATGCTTACCCCCAAAGGGAGGTGAATGTGCGCCAGGAGCGGGAATTTAGGTGAATGACTACTGACAGGCTTGAAGAGAGCATGGGCGCGAGCGGGGTCTCGCTTTTTTTAATCAAGTTCAGCCATCATCTGGCCGACATAGGATAAGAATACGGGTCGTGTTGGGATTCTGACCCTTCTATACTATGGCGAGACTCGGGCAACGGACGTAAGGGCTTTATATGGCGAGCATATTGGATTCGGTGGATCAGCGTACCCAGTTGGTAGGGGAGAACCGCCTGGAGCTGTTGATGTTTCGTTTGGGATCCCAGCAGCTGTTTGCGATCAACGTGTTCAAAGTACGGGAAGTAGTCAAGCTGCCTCACCTCAACAAGATGCCCGGTGCACACCACAACATCAGCGGGGTGGCCAACATCCGCGGCACCTCCATTCCGGTGATCAACCTGCGCAGCGCCATCGGCATGCGCCCCATGCCCATCGATGCCGAATCCAACCTCATCATCACCGAGTACAACCGCACCATTCAGGGCTTTCTGGTCGGCCAGGTGGCCAACATCGTCAACATGACCTGGAAGGACATACTGCCGCCACCGCGCTCGGCCGGGCGGGCGAACTACCTGACCGCCATCACCCGCATTCCGGAGGACGGTGTCGATCAGATCGTCGAGATCATCGACGTGGAGAAGGTGCTGGCCGAGATCATCACCTACGACATCCGCATCTCGGAAGAGGTGCTGGATCGGGATATCCTGCCGGAAATGCACGGCCGCAAGGTGCTCATCGTCGACGACTCCAGTACGGCCCGCAACCTGGTGCGCGAGACCCTGGGCCAGCTGGGGCTGGAGGTGATCGAATGCCAGGATGGGCTGCAGGCGCTCAACCTGCTCAAGGGGTGGTGCGATGCGGGCAAGAAGGTGACCGACGAGATCCTGCTGATGATCACCGATGCCGAGATGCCGGAGATGGACGGCTACCGGCTGACCCACGAAATTCGCAGCGATGCCCGCATGTCCGATCTCTTTATCACCCTCAACACCTCTTTGAGTGGCAACTTCAACGAGGCCATGGTCAAGAAGGTGGGCTGCGATCGCTTCATCTCCAAGTTCCAGCCAGACTTGCTGGTTGGCGTGGCTCAGGAGCGGCTGCGCCAGATCCTGGAGCGCTAATTCAGGAGCAATAAAAAATCCCGCCAAGGCGGGATTTTTTATTGGGCCGTGCGACCCGGATGGCGGACGAGGCGCCATAGCGGACTCATTGGGTCAGCAGCGGCTCGATGAAGCTGGCCACCCGGTCGCGGATCTGCGGCTGGGCGGCGGCGGTGGGGTGAATGCCATCGTTCATCATGAGTTCAGGGCGCAGCGCAATATCATCCATGAAGAAGGGCATCAGCGGCAGCTGATTGGCGCTGGCCAGTTCCGGGAAGATCTGCTCGAACTGGCGCAGGTAGCGGGTGCCGTAGTTGCGGGGCAGCTGGATCTGGGTCAATACAGTGTTGATCTGCTGCGCCTTGGTCAGGGCCACCATCTTGGCCAGGTTGTCCCGGGTGATGGCAGGGGCGAACCCGCGCAACCCGTCGTTGCCACCCAGTTCGATCAGCACCCAGTCCGGTTGATGTTCTTTGAGCAGGGCGGGTAATCTGGCCAGCGCCCCTTGCGTAGTTTCACCACTGATGCTGGCATTGATAAGCTGATGTTTACCCCCCTGCTGCTGCCATTTCTGATTGAGCAGGGCAGGCCAGCTCTGCTCCGCCGGCATCTGATAACCCGCACTCAGGCTGTCGCCCAGCACCAGCAGGGTCTGGGCCTGCACCGATGACACCAGGCAGCACAAGGCAAACAGGAAACGCGTCATGAATTCAACTCCCATTATCAACGTCAAGGGCCTGGGCAAGACAGTGCGCCTGGGCCAGGAAAGCCTCACCATCCTTGAAGGGATCGACCTGCAAGTCAATAGCGGCGAAACGGTGGCGCTGGTCGGTGCCTCAGGCTCCGGCAAGTCCACCCTGCTGGGGCTGCTGGCCGGGCTGGATCTGCCGAGCCAGGGGGATATCGAGATCCTCGGCCAGTCGCTGCTTCAACTGGACGAGGAGGGGCGTGCCAGGCTGCGGGCCGAGCAGGTGGGGTTCATCTTCCAGTCTTTCCTGCTGCTGCCCACCCTGAGCGCGCTGGAGAACGTCATGCTGCCCGCCGAGCTGCGCGGCGAGACCCGCTGCGAGCCGCGGGCTCGCGAGTTGCTGGCGGCGGTCGGCCTCAATGAACGGCTGCACCATCTGCCGCCGCGTCTCTCCGGCGGCGAGCAGCAGCGGGTGGCCATCGCCCGCGCCTTCATGACGAGGCCCAGCCTGCTGCTGGCCGATGAGCCCACCGGCAACCTCGACAGCAAGACCGGGGAGCGGGTGATCGAGCTGCTGTTCGAGCTCAACCGCGAGCACGGCACCACGCTCGTGGTGGTGACCCATGATCACGACCTGGCCCGGCGTTGCCAGCGGCAGCTGGTGATGGCGGCGGGGCAACTGGAGGCGGCTGCGCCAGCATCCGAAGACGCCTCTGCAGCAAGAGTCAGGGAGCTGTGATGAGTCAGTGGCGACTGGGATTGCGCCTGTTGCGGCGCGAAGGATTCAACGGCGAACTGCGCTGGTTCGTGCTGGCGCTGGCGCTGAGCGTGGCCTGTGTGCTGAGCGTGGCCCTGGTGGCGGATCGGCTGGATGCTGGGCTCAAGGCCTCGGGGCGGGACTTTATCGGTGCCGACCGGGCGCTGCGCTCGGCTACGCCGGCGCCGGCCGGCTGGCTCGAACAGGCGGCCAAAACGGGTCTGGCGGTGCAGACCACGGTCAGCTTCAACAGCATGCTGTTTCATGGGGATGCCCTGCAGCTGGCGTCTATCCGCGCCGTGCCTGAGGATTTCCCCTTTTACGGCAAGCTGGAGCTGACCCCCCAGCGGGCCCCGGCGCCTGGCGAGATCTGGCTCTCCGCCCGGGTGATGCAGCTGTTGGCGGCCAAGCCGGGGGATGAGCTGGAAGTGGGCAATACGGTGCTCAAGGTGGCGGGAGTGCTGGGTCAGGAGCCGGATCAGGGCTTCAGCCCCTTCCTGCTGGCGCCGAGGGCGTTGATCCACAGCGCCGATGTGGAGGCGACCGGTGCCCTGCTGCCGGGCAGCCGCCAGCAGTGGCGCTACCTGTTCAAGGGCACCCGCGAGCAGGTGGCCGACTATGAACGCTGGCTCAAGCCCAGGCTCAAGGCGGGACAGAAGCTGATCAAGCCGGACGACCAGGGCTCCCAGGTTGGCCGCTCGCTGGCCAATGCCGAGCGCTTCTTCCGGCTCGCCTCCCTGGCCGGGGTGCTGCTGGGGGCGCTGGCCATGGGCATCGCGGTCCGTCACTTTGCCGAGCGCCAGACCAACATGGTGGCGCTGCTCAAGACGCTCGGCGCGTCGCGGCGCACGCTTTGGCAACTGATGGGCACCCTGCTGCTGTCACTGACCCTGGCGGGCGCCCTGCTCGGTCTGGTGGCGGGTAGCGCCATGCAGTGGCTGACCCTGCATCTGCTGGGCAACCTGCTGCCGGCCGATCTGCCGCCGCCGTCGTGGCGCCCCTTTGCGCTGGGGCTGGCGGTGGCCTTCTTCATCACCCTGCTGCTGGCCTTCGTGCCCTTCCTGCGTCTGCTCAAGGTGCCGCCGCTGCGGGTGCTGCGCCGCGAGCTGGAGGCGGGGATCCCGCCCTGGCTGGCGTTGCCGGTGGCGCTGCTCGGCCTGTTTGGGCTGGTGTGGGGCTTCACCGCCGATGCGACTCTGGCGTTGGGGCTGATCGGCGGCATGGGCCTGCTGATGGGGCTGCTGGCAGTGATCGCCTCCCTGCTGCTGCGACTGGGGCGCCGGGTACAGGGCCCTCACGCGCTGCGGCTGGCCATCAGCCACCTTTCCCGCGAGCGGGGCAGTGGTCTGTTCCAGCTGGCGGGCTTTGCGCTGGCACTCATGCTGTTCGGTCTGCTTTGGGCGGCGCGGGTCGACCTGCTCGGCGAGTTTTCGGCCCGGCTGCCGGCTGATGCCCCCAACCGCTTCCTGGTCAACGTGGCGGACGGGGAGCGGGAGGGGATCCTGGCCGATCTGCGCCAGGCGGGGGCCGTGACTTCGGACTTCTACCCCATGGTGCGTGGCCGGCTGGTCAGCATCGCCAGCGAGGCGGTGCGCGACACGGATGAAGATGGCCGCGAGGGGGTCAATCGCGAGCTCAACTTCACCACCACCGCCACCCTGCCGCCAGACAACACCCTGACCGCAGGACGCTGGCTGGATGGCCCCGGCCAGGTATCGGTAGACAAGGATCTGGCCAAGCGACTCGACATCGCCCTCGGCGACACCCTGGGCTTTACCATCGAGGGGCGCAGCTTCAAGGCGAAGGTGACCAGCCTGCGGGCCATCAAGTGGGACAACATGCGCCCCAACTTCTACATGATCTTCTCGCCGGACGTGCTGGCCCCCTTCTCCCAGACCTGGCTCGGCAGCTATCGTCTGCCGGAGCAGGGCCGGGTGGCCGAAGTGGAGCTGATCCGCCGGCACCCCACGGTGAGCCTGATCGATGTGGACGATTTGATCGTGCGGCTGACGGCGGTGTCGGATCAGGTGAGCCGGGCGCTGGGGCTGATGCTGGGGCTGGTGACGGTGGCGGCGCTGCTGGTGCTGCTGACCCAGACCCAAGCCAGCATGGCCCACCGGCGCCGGGAGCTGCTGCTGATGCGCACCCTGGGGGCCGGCAGCGAGCTGCTCAGGAAGATGCTGCGCTGGGAGCTGGTTGCCAGCGGCCTGCTGGCGGGGCTGTGCGCCGCCATGGTGGTCGAGCTCTGCTCCTTCGGCCTGCAGTGGTGGTGGTTCGAGGGACAGTGGCAGTTCCACTGGGCCATCTGGGCCGGTCTGCCGCTGCTGGGGGCCGTGCTGGTGACGCTGGCCGGGCAGGGCATGCAGCGCCAACTGCTGGCGGGCACCCTGAGCGATCGGCTGCGGGGACTGGGGCAGGGCCTGCTCTGAGCACCAGATCCTGCGCGGATGCCGCGAGGCACAACAACAATCAGCCCGGCCAATGGCCGGGCTGATTGTTATCCGGTTGGCTGAAGAGCCCGGTCAGCGGGCTGTGCTGAGCAGATTGGCAAGGGCCTGGGGCAGTTCCGGGTAGGTGAAGTGGAAGCCGGCCTGCTGCAGACGGGTCGGCAACACCTTCTGGCCGGTGAGCAGCAGATCGGCCGCCTCGCCCATCAACAGCTGCAACAGGGGGGCCGGCACGAAGAAGAGGTGCGGCCGGTGCAGGGTGCCGGCCAGAGTCTTGCTGAACTCGCGGTTGCTGACCGGCTGCGGCGCTGTGCCGTTGAAGAGGCCGTCGCACTCCTCGTGATCCAGCAGGAACAGGATGGCGCGCACCAGATCCTGAATGTGGATCCAGCTCATGATCTGGTTTCCCGTGCCCATGGGGCCGCCGAGGCCGAGGCGATAGGGAGGCAGCATTCTGGGCAGGGCGCCGCCGTCGGTGCCGAGCACCAGCCCGATGCGCACGATGCAGACCCGGGTATGCTTGCTGCGGGCCTCGCGGGCCAGGGTTTCCCACTGCTGACAGAGCTGATGGGTGAATTCGTCGTGAGGGGTCTGGCACTGTTCGTCCAGCGGCGCATCGCCCTGGCGGCCATACCAGCCGATGGCGGAGGCGTTGATCAGCACCCTGGGGGGGGTGTCGGAGAGCTTGATGAGATCGACCAGCTGCTCGGTCAGCAGCCAGCGGCTGTCGCAGAGTTGCTGCTTGCGCCGCTCGCTCCAGCGGCCGGCGGCGATGGGCTCTCCCGCCAGGTTGATGACCGCATCCACGTCGTTGAGGTTGTCGAGCCGGTCCAGGGTATCGATCAGCTTGACGTCGTGGCCGAGCAGATCGTAGGCGCGGCTGCCCTGGCGGGTCAGCACCAGCACCTCGTGCGCCACCTTGAGGTGGGCCACCAGGCGGCGACCGATAAAGCCCGTCCCGCCCGTGATCAATATTTTCATATCCAGACTCCCTGACGCTGTTGGCTCTACTCTAGTGGGCCTGCTCAAGATGAACAAGCAACTGTTTTTGCAAAGATTATAATCGTCACTGCAGGCGTGGGCGGCGCTCACCCAGGGTGTGAGCCGTCATGTCGCCTGCCCTGACCGGGCGCCTTGCCCTGTTGTCCAATGCATCAGAAGATGCTTGTCAGGAAAGGGGATAGGAGTAGACTCGTCCGCCTTTTCACCGTTGCCGCGAGGGGGAGTATGCCGTTTCGTCGTTTGAGGTTGCGCCAGTTTTATACCCGGCTGGGGGCGGCACTGCTGGCCGGCCTGCTGCCCCTGCTGCTCGGCGTGCTGATCGTCTCCTGGCAGACCTTTGCCGGCATGAAACAGGATGCCGAAGAGCGCCTGCTCCATGCTCGCAACATGCTGGAGCGCACCCTGGATCACGCTCACCAGGCGGCCGCCATGGTAGAGGGCAGCGTCGGGCGCCCCTGCGAGGAGGTGGTGCAGGGGCTGCGGGATCAGGTGGCCACCATACCGGACGTGCGCACCGTCAACCTGGCCAGGGGGGAAGTGGTTTACTGCACCTCGCTCTATGGCTCCTATCATGGCCCCTTCAAGCTGGCCGACTACGCCAATGGCCAGCTGGATCTGATGCGGGGCAACCCGGTGACCCCGGATCGGCCTTTGGTGGTCTATCGCCAGCCGGTGGGGGAGTACAGCGTGCTGGTCGGGGTCGACGGTTACTATCTGCACAACATCCTCGACATGCTCAGCCGCAACTCGCCGCTGACCCTGGTGATCGGGGCGCAGAGCATGCTGGCCAACGGCCAGATCCACGACGAGGTGCCGCCCGTGGTGCTGGGCTCGCTGGAGCAGGTCTCTGGCAAGTACCCGTTTCGGGTCGTCACCGAGCTCTCCTATGACGAGTACGGCAGCCACATCTGGACCTACTCCCGCGCCAGCCTCATCATCTATCCCCTGCTGGGGTTGGTGGTGGGCTGTCTGGTCTACTGGCTGACCGGCCGCTCGACCTCTCCCTCCCAGGAGCTGCGGCGGGCGCTGGATCAGCGGGAGTTCATCCCCTACCTGCAGCCGGTGGTGACCGGTGACGACGCCCACTGGAGCGGCTGCGAGGTGCTGATGCGCTGGCAGCATCCGCGTCAGGGCCTCATCTCGCCGGATCGCTTCATCCCGCTGGCCGAAGACAGCGGCCTCATCGTGCCCATGACCCGCCTGCTGATGGAGCAGGTGCGCGAACAGTTCGCAGGCCGAGTGCACAGCCTGCCCAGAGGGTTCCACTTTGGCTTCAACATCAGCGCCAGTCACTGCAAGGATCTGAGCCTGGTGGAGGATTGTCGCCAGTTCATCAACGCGTTTCGGGAGAACCCCGTCAAGCTGGTGCTGGAGCTGACCGAGCGGGAGCTGATCGTGGCAGACGAGACGACCGACCGGCTGTTTGCCGAGCTGCATCAGCTGGGCGTCTTCATCGCCATCGACGACTTCGGCACCGGCCACTCCAGCCTCACTTACCTGCAGCAGTTCCAGGTGGACTTTCTCAAGATTGATCAGAGCTTCGTCGGCATGATCGGCTCGGATGCCCTCTCCAGCCATATCGTCGAGAACGTCATCGATCTGGCGACCCGGCTCGGTCTGCAACTGGTGGCCGAAGGGGTGGAGAACGAGGTGCAGGCCGCCTATCTGAGGGCGCGTCAGGTGACCTTCCTGCAGGGTTATCTCTTTGGCCGGCCGATGCCGATGAAGGAGTTTGCCGCCCTGCTGGCGAAGGCCTGAGCCAGCCCGCCACCCATAAAAAAACCAGCGACCTTGGTCGCTGGTTTTTTTTCATCCCGAGGCCTGTCAGAGCATGCGGGCGAGGGCGCGGCACAGACGCTTGACCCCCTCCTCTATGGTGGCTTCATCCACGCAGGAGAAGCTCAGGCGCAGGGTGTTCTGGATCTCGGGGCGCACATAGAAGGGGGCGCCCGGTACGAAGGCCACCTTCTCCTTGATCGCCTCGTCAAACAGCGCCATGGCGCTGACGCTGGCGGGCAGGGTCAGCCAGAGGAACATGCCCCCTTCCGGCCGGGTATAGCTGACGCCGGGCGGGCAGTGACGGGCCAGGGCGGCCTCCATGGCGGCGCGCTGGCGGCCATAGACCTCCTTGATCTTCTCGAGGTGAGCATCCAGCGAGTTGTCGATCAGGAAGCGGTGCAGCACCTGCTGGCTGAAGGCGTTGCTGTGCAGGTCGGTGGCCTGCTTGGCGATGGTGACCTTCTTGCGCAACCAGTCCGGCACCAGCATCCAGCCGAGGCGGAAGGCCGGGACGACGGTCTTGGAGAAGGAGCCGAGCAGCACGGTATTGTTCGGCGCCAGTTTGGCGATGGGGGGCAGATGCTCGCCCTCGAAGCGCAGCTCGCCGTAGGGGTCGTCTTCCACCATCAGCAGCTCGTGGCGTACCAGCCGCTCGGCCAGCGCCTCGCGATTGGCGCGGCTGTAGGAGACGCCGCTCGGGTTCTGGAAGTTGGGTACGCCATAGAGCAGCTTGGCGTTGGAGCCACTGGCCAGCAGCGCATCCAGCGCCGCCAGATCCAGCCCCTCTTCACCCAGAGTGATGGGCTTGAAGGCAGGTTGATAGACGGAGAAGGCCTGGATGGCGCCAAGATAGCCCGGCTCCTCGATGATGAGGTCTTGTCCCTCGTCGATCAGCACCTTGCCCAGCAGATCCAGCGCCTGCTGGGAGCCGCTGGTGATGAGGATGTTGTCCGGATTGACCTGCATGCCGTGGCGGGCCAGATAGCGGTCGGCGATGTACTGGCGCAGCGGGGCGAAGCCCTCGGTGGCCGCATACTGCAGGGCCGCGGCGCCCTGCTCGCGCAGCACGTCCTGGCAGGCCTGCTCGATGGCCTTGACCGGGAACAGGTGCGGATTGGGCAGGCCGCCGGCGAAGGAGATGATCTCCGGATTGGCGGCAACTTTGAGGATCTCGCGGATGAAGGAAGGCTCTACCTTCTCGAAGCGCTGGGCAAAAAAGGGCTGCATAGGATTCTCTCTGGCGTGGTGAGCGGTCGCTCCATTCGACCGCCAAGTTATCCGTTTGTATCAGATTTAAAAAATGAGGCAATGGCTGTAACAAAAATCGATAAAAAAGGGCAGGTTTGGCACCTGCCCGAATTTTATCGGCCGGGGAAGGCCGCGAGGCGTAAAAGCCCCGGTTCAGCGGCGAGATGGCAGGGTTACAGACCCGGCTCCCTGAGGAAGCGGAGCATCAGCTCGGTGTTGGCGCCGAGTTGCTGCTGTACCCGGCCCGGGAACAGCTCGGCCATCTTGTCGAGGCGGTCATACTGGGTATGCCAGATCTTGCCCCACTGGGTTTCGCTGCCCCGATCGCAGGCGCTCTTGGTGGCCTCGTCGTAGCAGTCCCACAGCGCCGGATTGGTGGTCTGGGAGTAGCCGTCATAGCCATCTTCCCCGTTGATGGTGAAGTTGGTGGCCTCCACGTAGGCGACGGGCACCCCCAGGCAGGCGAACGGCGCATGATCGGACCAGCCGCCGGTCTCCCCTTCCGGGTAGCCGCTGTAGCTGGGGTGGATGGCAAACGGGGTGGCGGTCTGCTTGGAGATGGCCAGCAGGCGATCCCGCACCTTGGGATCGAAGCTGTAGCGGCTCGGATCGGCACACTTGTACTCGGCCACGTCGGAGTGGGCCGAGTGGACGTAGACGATGTCGCCCCCGGCGATGGTGTCGTAGTTCACCATGGCCAGCAGCTTGGCGACGGCGGCGCTGTCGAGGCTGGCGGCATAGGCCTTGGAGCCGTTGAGGCCGTTCTCCTCGGCGCCGAAGAAGGCGAAGCGCACCGTGTAGGGCAGGGTCTGCCCCTTGAGCGCTTCGGCCACCGCCAGCAGGGCGGCGACGCCTGCACCGTTGTCGGTGGCTCCCTCGGAGCCTTTCTTGTCGCCTGTGCTGTCATAGTGGGCACCGATCAGGATCACCTTGTCGCTCTTGCCCTTGAGCTCGGCGACGAGGTTCTGGGAGGCCTTGCTGGTTCCGCTCTGGGTGTAGGTGAAGGGCTGGCGTTGCACCTCGTAGCCCCAGCCGGCCAGATGGTCCTGGATCCAGGCGGCGGCGCGGGTCTCGGCCTCGCTGCCGGTGGGTCTGGCGCCGATCCCCTCGGCGGTGGAGCTCAGCTGCACCAGGTATTCATAGGCCTGCTCGGCGGCGGAGGGGGCCTGTGAATCGTTGCTGGAGGTGTTGCACCCGGCCAGCAGGGCTGTGATGGCAAACGCCAATGCTGTGTGTTTCATACTGCAATCCTTTGTTGTGTATGGTTTTATTTGCGCAGGTCAGGATGCGCCCGAGCCCCGGCAGATTCTGTGAACGGGGTGGCATTTGTCAATCGCGGTGGCGGAATTGGTCTGTGTCGGGGGATTTGTTGCGTGAAACACTTGCGCCTTGGGCCTATCTTGGGATAATTCGCTACCCTGTTTCGCCAAGCGATGAAATGACGAGCAATTTCGCGTTCATCGGCGAGGTGGAGCGATGAAACAACGAGCAATTCATCTCGGTCGTCTGTGACCAGCACGACGAGATAGCTAGCAATCCATTTATGTCGTCTGTGACCCAGACCGATGCAATAAACGAGCAATTTGATTATGCCTGTGACCCAAGATGTATTTAACGAAGACGGCAAGTTCATGCGCAAGATCCGCAGCTTTGTCCGTCGCGAAGGCCGCCTGACCAAAGGGCAGGAGAAGGCTCTGGAGGAGCTGTGGCCGGTCATGGGCATCGATTTCGCACCGGAGCCGCTCGATCTGGTTGCCCTGTTTGGCCGCGAGGCCCCTGTGGTGCTGGAGATCGGTTTTGGCATGGGCGCCTCCCTGGTGGAGATGGCCAAGAATGCCCCCGAGAAGAACTTCATCGGTATCGAAGTGCACTCACCGGGTGTCGGTGCTTGCCTGGGCACCGCCCAGGAAGCGGGGGTCACCAATCTGAAGGTGATTTGCCACGACGCGGTCGAGGTGCTGGAGCACATGATCCCGAACGGCTCGCTCGCCTGCCTGCAGCTGTTCTTCCCGGACCCCTGGCACAAGAGCCGTCACCACAAGCGCCGCATCGTCCAGCCGGCTTTTGCCCAGGACATTCGCCAGAAGCTGGCCATCGGTGGCGTGTTCCACATGGCCACCGACTGGGAGAACTACGCCGAGCACATGCTGGAAGTGATGAGCGCCGCCGAGGGGTACGAAAACACCTCCGCCACCGGCAACTGGGTGGCGCGTCCGGACTGGCGTCCGCTGACCAAATTCGAACAACGTGGCCACCGTCTCGGTCACGGGGTGTGGGATCTGATTTTCAAACGTGTCAACTAACTGAAGGAGCTATCATGGCCAATCGTAGCCGCCGCCTGCGCAAGAAACTGCGCGTCGATGAATTCCAGGAAATGGGCTTCGACATCAGTTTCAACTTCCCGGTCGGCACTGCCGAAGAGACCATCGATGCCGTAGTCGATGCGATGATCGATGAAGTGATCGAACCCCGCAAACTGGCCTTCGCCGGTTCCGGCCACCTGGCCTGGGAAGGGATGATCTGCACCCAGCAGCTGGGCAAGTGCAGCGAAGAAGACCGCGCCGCCGTCAAAACCTGGCTGGAAGGCAAGGGGATGGAAGCCGTGGTGGTTTCCGAGCTGTTCGACCTCTGGTACGGCGAACCCGCCTGATATCAGGCCGGCTGTGGCAGGCGCCCCGGTTCGACAGCCTGCGACAGCAGATAGACAAGTCCCGCCGCTGGCGGGATTTTTGTCGGTGGTGATGGGATCTCCACGTTAGTTATGGAATCGCTTATGGTGTTGTCATCCGAATTACTGGCCAGCATCCTGGATGAGGTGCGCCCGCTGCTCGGACAGGGCAAGGTGGCCGACTATATTCCCGCACTGGCTCAGGTGCCGGCCGATCGGCTCGGGATCGCCGTCTGTACCGTCGAAGGGGAGCTGTTCACCGCAGGTGACGCCCTTGAACCCTTCTCCATCCAGAGTATCTCCAAGGCCTTGAGCCTGACCCTGGCGCTCACCCTCTACCAGGAAGAGGAGATCTGGGCCCGGGTCGGCAAGGAGCCCTCGGGTCAGCCCTTCAATTCTCTAGTGCAGCTCGAGTTCGAGCAGGGCATTCCCCGCAACCCCTTCATCAACGCCGGTGCCCTGGTGGTGAGCGATCTGCTGGAGACCCGCCTCACCGCCCCGCGTCAGCGCACCCTGGAGCTGGTCCGCCGCCTCTCGGGCAACCCGGCCATCATGGCGGATCAGGTAGTGGCGCGCTCCGAATATCAGCACTCTGCCCGCAACGCGGCCATCGCCTATCTGATGAAGGCCTATGGCAACTTCGAGAACGAAGTGGACAAGGTGCTGCAGAGCTACTTCAATGCCTGTGCCATCCGCATGAGTTGTGTCGATCTGGCGCGGGCCTTCATCTATCTGGCCAACCGCGGCGTGCCGCTTGGAGAAAGCTCCCCGCTGCTGCCGGCCCGCACCACCAAGCAGGTCAATGCCCTGCTCGCTACCTGCGGCCTCTATGACGAGGCGGGGGATTTCGCCTATCGGGTCGGCATGCCGGGCAAGTCGGGGGTCGGTGGCGGCATCATCGCCCTCATCCCGGGGGAGTTGTGCGTCTGTGTCTGGTCGCCCGAGCTCAACAAGGCGGGCAACTCGCTGGCGGGCACGGCCGCGCTGGAACTGCTGGCCGAGCGTCTGGGCCGCTCCATTTTTTAACCTTGTCACTCTGAATCGAGAGATCACCATGAAACGAATAATGAGCTTGTTACGGGCCACCCTGGCGACCTTGTTGCTCTGGCATGCCCTGCCGACCCTGGCAGCCGAGCTGCCACCGCTCTCGCTGGCTGACGCCAAGGCCAAGGCGGCGGTCATTCTGGATACCCGCGCCAGCTACTTCTACCAGGGCTGGCCCATGGAGGGCGAGCAGCAGGGTGGCCACGTGGCCGGTGCCGAGAACCTCTCCGCCGAGTGGAAGTACAGCGATGCCGAGTGGCCGGCCGCGCTGGCAACCAAAGGGCTGCGGGCCGACCGGCCGGTGGCGCTCTACGGTGCCCCGCGCGAGGTGGCCGAAGTGGCCCGCCTGCTGCGCCAGCAGGGTATCAAGCAGCTGTTCGAGCTGCAGGGCTGGAAAAGTGCACCGCGCGAGCATCTGGCCCGCTGGCAGCAGCTGGTCCATCCGCGCTGGTTGGCCGATCTGCAGGAGGGCAAGCCGGTGGTGGCTGCCCCCAAGGGCGACTGGAAGCTGTTCGAGGTGGCGTGGGGTTCACCCAAGGCCTATCTGCTGAGCCATATCCCGGGGGCCGGCTACATCGACACCAACCGGCTGGAAGAGGAGCCGCTGTGGAACAAGGTCTCTGACGAGGCGCTCAAGAAGCTGTTGCTGGAGAACGGCATCCGTCACGACACTACCGTCATCCTCTACGGTCGCAACACCATGGCGGCGGCCCGCGCGGCCCACCTGATGATGTATGCGGGCGTCGAGGACGTGCGGCTGCTGGACGGCGGCCTGGATGCCTGGTTCGTGCAGCACCTGCGCACCGAGACAGGGCTGGCCAACACCTTCAAGCCAGCCAAGGAGTTTGGCGTCGCCATCCCGGCTCATCCCGAGTACTACACCACCCTGAGTCAGGCCAAGGAGCTGCTCAAGCAGCCCGACGGCGCCCTGGTCAGCGTGCGCACCTGGGACGAGTTTGTCGGCAACACCTCCGGCTACAGCTACATCAAGCCGAAGGGCGACATTCCGGGCGCCAAGTGGGGTCGCGGTGGTGTCGATGCCAACAGCATGAGCGACTTCCACAACCCGGACGGCACCATGAAGCCGGCCCGCGAGATCCTTGCCATGTGGGATGAGTGGAACATAGAGCCGACCCAGCAGGCCGCCTTCTACTGCGGTACCGGCTGGCGCGCCTCCGAGGCCTTCTTCTACGCCTGGCTGATGGACTGGAAACGGATCAGCGTCTACGACGGCGGCTGGTATGAGTGGAGTGCCGATCCCGGCAATCCCACGGTTACCGGCGAGCGCAAGCCAGCCAAGTAACTGATAATCCAGAGCAGGCCGGACCCATGTCCGGCCTTTTTGTTGCCGCATTCGTAGCACGGGCGAGGGGACACTACACTTTTTGCGAAGGGATATCAGATCGACGTGAGGAGTGACTGATGAAACGGATATGGATAGGCCTGCTGGTCGCGGGCGTGCTGGGACAGGGGGCGATGGCCACCGAGCGGGCGCGTTATCTGGTGCAGCTGAAACCGGGGGCGGAGGCGGCCGTACTGGCCCAGAGCCGAGGGATGGGCGGCGAGCTGGCCCTGGCGCTGAAGGAGCAAAATGCTCTGGCACTCTGGTTGCCGTCGGCGGCCGCCACGGCGCTGGCGCACAATCCCAACGTGCTCTGGGTTGAGCCGGATGCCAAGCGTTACGTCAGCGCCGAGACCCTGCCCTACGGCATTCCCATGGTGCAGGCGCCGCAACTGAGCGATGCCGCCGCCGGAGAAGTGCTGGTGTGCATCATAGATTCTGGCTACAGCGGTGGTCACCCGGACTTGCCTCACGGCCCCCAGGTGCAGGGTTATGACGATGCCGGTACCGGCAACTGGGATAGCGACGAGAACAGCCATGGCACCCATGTGGCGGGCACCATAGCCGCCGTGGGGGGCAATGATCTGGGCGTGCTCGGGGTGTTGCCAAACCAGAGCGTGCCGCTGCAGATCGTCAAGGTGTTCGGGGCCAACGGCTGGGCCTACTCCTCCAACCTGGTGGGGGCGCTCAATGCCTGCAAGCAGGGGATGAGCAGCCGCGGCTTCACCCGCATGGTCATCAACATGAGTCTGGGGGGCAGCGTGCCCAGCAAGACCGAGGAGCAGGCGTTCAACCAGGCCTATGGCCAGAACGTGCTGAGCGTGGCGGCGGCGGGCAATGCGGGCAACACCAGCAAGTCCTATCCGGCCTCCTACAGCAGCGTGGTGAGCGTGGCCGCCATCGATGCCAACAAGCAGCTGGCCTATTTCTCCCAGCGCAACGATCAGGTGGAGCTGGCCGCCCCCGGCGTATCTGTGCTCTCCACCGTGCCGACCGGCTACGCCTACTACAGCGGCACCTCGATGGCGACGCCGCACGTGGTCGGGGTGGCGGCGCTGGTCTGGTCACAGCGGCTGGAGTGCAGCAACGATCAGCTGCGCCAGACCCTGCGCAGCAGTGCCCAGGATTTGGGGGCGCTGGGGCGCGACAACAGCTATGGCTACGGCCTGGTGCAGGCGAAGGCGGCGGCAGACAAGCTGGCGCTCGGCTGTGGGCCGGGGACCGGTGGCAGTGGCAAGCCGGGTGGGCGCAAGTAGCTGATTGTTGACGTTGATCCCGTTGTGGCAATGGCGGCAAACGGGCTCATCTGGTTGAACTAGGCTTCAGACACCACCCTCGTGGTGAGGGTGAAGCGGGAGGCAAAACAGGCGATGAAGCAACTGATGATGATCCTGGTGTGTGCCCTGGCACTGGTGGCGTGCAGCTCCCAGTACATCATGAGCACCAAGGATGGCAAGATGATCACCACCGACAGCAAACCCAAGCTGGACGAGAGCACCGGCATGTACCGCTACTACGACACCGAGGGGCGGGAGGTGATGATCAAGAAGGATGACGTCACCCAGATCATGGAGCGTTGAGGCTCTCCTCAAGCAACAAGGGCTGCCTGCAGGCAGCCCTTGTCATTTTTGGTGCTCAGGCCGTCTGGGGCACCTGGCGGTTCACCTGACCCACGAACAGCTGATGGAAACGGGAGTGGGAGTTGGCCAGCAGGCTGACTGGCGAGCCCTGCTCCACTACTGTGCCGGCCTCCATCACCACCACCTTGTCCACCGACAGCAGCGGCTCCAGATGGTGAGCGATCACCAGGTAGCTGGCCTCCGGCCGGTAGCGATAGAGCAGCTCCGCCATCTTGCGCATGCCGCCGTGGTCGAGGTCCGAGGTGGCCTCGTCCAGCACGATGAGCGGGCGGCGCGACAGCAGGATGCGGGCGATCACCAGCAACTGGGTCTCGCCGGCGGAGAGCTGCAGCTTGTCGAGCTCCTCGTCCAGCCGGCCGGCGCAGCGCTCGGCCAGCCCCACCCGGGCCAGCGCCTGCTCCAGTGCCGCGTCGTCATGCTCGGTCAGGGGCGCCAGGTTGGCCCGCAGGGTACCGAAGAAGGTGAGCGGGATCTGGGAGACGGTGTCGTAGAGATCGCGCACCGCTTCCGGCGCCAGCCGGGAGAGCGGCTGCTCGCCGTAGTAGATCTCCCCCTGGGTGGCGGGATACATGGCCTGCAGCACCCCCAGCAGCGAGCTCTTGCCGGCGCCGGTGCGGCCACACACACCCACCTTCTCGCCGGGGGCCAGCTCGAAGTTGACCTTGTGCAGCGCCCACTGGCTGGCCTGGGGGTAGCGCAGCCCCAGGTTGTCGAAGCGCACCGCAGGGTGAGGGGTGGCGAGGGCCTCCCCCTCCTGGCGCTCGCTCTCTATTTCGCTGTATTCGCGCACCCGCTCCACCGCGTTCATCACCTGCTCCACCTCGGCGAAGGTGCGGATGAGGGAGTTGAGCATGGCGGAGGCGGTAAAGGCGTAGGTGATGGCCACGGCCCCCAGCAGCGAGCTGTTGCCAAAGGCCACCATCAGCGCCACGGCGCCCACCAGGGCGGCGGAGAGCAGGGTCTGGTGCATGCCGAGCCAGCGGTTGATGGAGGTGGTGGTGTACCAGCTGCGCAGGTTGTTGTCATAGTGCAGCAGCACCTGATCCAGCGCGAAACGCTCGGCCCCGGCCAGGCGCAGGGCGGGGGCGCCGCGGATGGTCTCGCTGATGCTGATGTAGAGCGGCGAGCGCAGCACCGACGCCTGTCGCCGCAGCTTGAGCTGCACCGCCCGGTAGCGGCGCTGCAGCACGTAGAGGGCCCAGCCCACCAGGGGGGCGATGAGCAGCAACAGCGGCATGTTGACGCCGATCACCACCACCTGCAGCGCCACCGACACCAGCATGCCGAACAGCCCCATCAGCATCGACAGCAGGATCTCCTGGGCTTCCCCCAGATCCCGGTCGAAGCGGTTGAGGATGCGCCCCTGCGGCACCTTGTCGAAGAAGGCCATGGGGGCGCGGCTGATGCGCCCCAGCATGCCGTCAAACAGGGTCCAGGCCAGCTTGAGGCCGAGTTTATAGTTGATGACCCGCACCACCATGATGCAGGTGAGGGAGCCCGCTCCCAGCAGCACATAGATGCCGAGCAGTTCGCTCACCTCGCTCACCCCGGCCTTGCCGCCGAGCCAGAGATCCGAGGCGATGCGCAGCCCCTCCTGACCCAGGGTGAGCAGCAGGGCGAGCAGGATGGCGCCGGGCGCGGCCAGGCGCTGCCACATGAAACCGAACAACCCCCAGTCCACCTTGCCTTCCACCACCTTCTCTTCATTGAACTGCTCTGCCTCTTGGGGCGGCACCGGCGGGGTGGGCTGGGGATGCTGGATAAGATCCGCCAGCTGGTGGGCATCGAGCTCCACCAGTTCGCCCTGCTCGATGCGGATCACCCGATCGCAGTGGGCCAGCACGTCCGGGTCGTGGCTCACCAGCAGCCGGGTCGGCCCCGGCTTGAAGGCGAGCCCCCGCTCCAGCACCTGGGCCGAGACGATGGGGTCGAGCGCCGAGAGGGGGTTGTCCAGCAGCAGGATGTCGGCCCGGGCGTAGAGGGCGCGGGCCAGGGCGACTCGCTGCTGCTGACCGCCGGAGAGGCGGGTGCCGAGCTCGCCCACCAGGGTCTGATCGCCGTGGCTGAGCAGGCTGAGGTCGGCGCCCAGCGCACAGGCCCCCAGCACCCAGCGATAGCGCTCGGCGTGCCAGGGCTGGCCAAACAGGATGTTGTTGCGGATGGTGTCGTTCATCAGCCAGGGCTTGTGGCCCAGATGGGCGACCCGGCCGTGGCGGCGGATGCTGCCCTCGAAGCCGTCGTCAAAGCCGGCGACCAGGTGCAGCAGGCAGCTCTTGCCTGCTCCGGTGGCGCCGGTGATCCCCACCAGTTCCCCCGGCTGGATAAACAGGCTGGCCCCCTGCAGCACGGTTTTTTGCTGGTGCAAGGCGGTGACGTTGTCGAGCTGCAGGGCTCCCACCGGCAAGCTTGAGTCGGTGAGATCCCGGTGCTGCTCGGGGCTGTTGAGGAACTCGCACAGCCGATTGAAGCCGGTGTTGAAGTTGATCAGGGTGCGGATGAGATAGGGCAGCCGCATCATGGGGATGCGCAGCACGGTGAACAGGGCGATGGTGGTGAACACCTGGGGCAGGGTGAGCTCCCTGCCCGACACCAGATAGGTGGTGAAGGTGGCCAGGGTCACCAGCAGCGGGGTGCTCATCATCAGGAAGCTGTTGATGGCATCGAGCTTGAGCACTCGGCCGAGCACCCCCAGCTCCTGCTGGCGCTTGGCGTTGGCCGCTCGGGTGAAGAAGGCGCCGAGGCCGTTCTGGCGCACCAGCCGCAGCTTCTTGATGTACTCCGCCAGGATGCCGTTGCGCTCGTCCTGCTGGCGCTTGAGTTGCTGCTCCTGCTGGTTCATGCGGCGCACCACCCGGGTGGAGATGAGCAACAGCAGGGTGAGCACGGCGAAGCCGACCAGGCCGGCGCTGCCCACCTGCCACACCAGCAGGGCTATGGTGCCGAGCAGTTGCAGCAGCATGGTGAGCGGCATGGCGGGGTCCGCAAGAATCCAGGTAATGTCCCACACGTCCCGGTTGATCAGGTTCTGCACCCGGCCACCGGCCCGGTCGTCGAAGCTCTTGCCGCCCAGCTTCATCACCTTGGCGAGCAGGGACTCGGCCAGCAGGCGGCGGATGGGGACGTGCATCTTGAGCGCCAGCTGCAGCGAGTGCTCCGCCAGCATGCCGGAGGCGAGTACGGAGGCGAACAGGGCCAGGGCCAGCAACAGCTTGTGGCCGGTGTCAGCGCCGGTGCCAAGCTGGGTCATGCTGTGGTTGAGCAGCCAGGGGCTGGCCAGGGTGGCCAGCATGCCAAGCAGCTGCAGCAGGGTAAGCAGGCCGATGCGGCCGCGATACTGGCGCCAGATAAAGGCTGTGATGGGCCAGGGGCGCACCGGCTGGGCGGCGGTGAGCGCGAGGAAGGCGTCGGCACGGCCATCGCGCCTGTCTTCCGGCAACAGGGGATAGAGATCGTCGAGGTTGACCTGGGGCTCGGTCAGCCCCTTGCGTTGCAACGGGCCGGTCCAGTGATAGAAGAGGCGGCTCAGCCAGCCGGCCGATATTTCCGGATGATCCAATGGGTGTCCTTATTATTTTGTGCTGCTTCCAGGGGGCGGGGCGGCTCATGGGCCGCCCTCGATATTGTCGTCTTGCTGTGGGCGCGAGCCCGGCGGGATCAGCGATCCCGATTCATGCGGATGAGTCGGTCCAGGATCTGCTCACCATCGACCCGTAGACCGTTGTGCTCGTACTCGTTGGTGATCCAGGCGCGGCTGTTGCCAAGCCCCTTGAGGGTGTCGCGGCTGTAGTCGAACTCCACGTACATGTCCTCGGCATAGACGGCGCAAGCCACCGGCACTTGGTTGCGGGCCAGCTGCACCGGGTCGTAGAGGGGGCCCCAGTCCGCCTTCTTGGCCAGCAGGTGAGCGGCTTCCTTCAGCGGGATGAGCTCGCGGAACTGCTCGAACATCCAGGGGAAGATCATCTCGCCGGTGAAGGCGAAATCCTTGCCCGGCGCCCAGGCCAGGGCCGGGAACTCGCCCCTGACCCGCTCGGCCGCCCAGTTGCTGGCGCTCCCTTCGCAATAGATGGACTCGTGCAGGATGGCGAACACCGGGTTGGTGTTGAACGGCTGCATCGCCTGCAGCTGATAGAGGAAGGCGGGGTTGAGTCGCTCGCCGATGAAGGCGTCCTCCAGCAGGTAGTAGAGCTCCTCGAAGGCGCCGCTGGCACCCAGATCCAGCCCCTGCTGCTGCAACTGCTCCACCGTCAGGCGCTGGCCGTTGGGCAGGCGCACCTCGTGACTGTGCAGGTGGTTGGCCAGCCGGTTGGCGATGGCCTGGGCATGGGGGAAGCGGGCGAAGAAGGCGCGGTTCTTGTCGGCCACCCGCTGGTAGGTGGCGCGGTAGACCTCGTCGGCACGGCGGCCGATGGGGGCCACCCCGCCGGTGAGGTAGACCTCGTGCAGGCTGTCCGGGAACAGCGAGAGGTAGGTGAGGCTGCAAAAGCCGCCGAAGCTCTGGCCGAGCAGGCTCCAGGGGCGCCCCGGGCTCAGCACCTCGCGAATGTATTCGGCGTCGCGCACTATGCTGTCGGCGCGAAAATGGCCGAGGTACTCCGCCTGCTGTGGGGCGGTGAGCTGGGCCAGCGCCTCGGCGCTGATGGGGCTGGAGTGGCCGGTGCCGCGCTGATCGAGCAGCAGCACCCGAAACTCCTGCAGGGCCCGCTTGATCCAGCCGCTGTCGGCGGTCGGGCGCGGCGCACCAAAGCCTGGCCCACCCTGCAGGAACAGCAACCAGGGCAGATCGTCGTGCAGCCGGTCCTGGCGACAGAGGGTGCGGCCGAACAGGGTGAGGGTCTCCTCGTCATCCGGTCGCTGGTGGTCGAGGGGCACGGTGAAGAAGCGGGGCTCGCAATGGATGCCATCCAGCACGTAACGCAACGGGCTGCTCATCTGGGGTCTCCCTGAGGGTAGGAAAATCGTCGGCCTCATCATAGCCCTGGTGCAGGAGCGGGTCACGCCGGTTTTCCAAATTGTTAACATTGTTGCCAAGTGAAAACGGGGGGCCGCAGGGTGATGAATTTATTGTCGGCAAGGGAGTTGACGGTGGCGTGCCGGCTGCACAAAGATGGCTCGCCTGCCGACGGGGCAGGGGTCGTAACAGGATGAGGTGGGCGCGATGAAGCCTGGGTGGAGACGATTGCGCAAAAAAGAGAAACGGGTGAACCCGGAGGGTGTGCTGCAGACCGGCTTGTTGCTGTTCAGTGCCACCTGCGGCGCGACCCTGCTGCTGGCAACCTGCAACGGCAGCTGACCGGAATGAAAAAAGCCCGCTCGATGAGCGGGCTTTTCAAATTTGGCTCCTCCTACTGGACTTGAACCAGTGACATACGGATTAACAGTCCGCCGTTCTACCGACTGAACTAAGGAGGAATTGTGGTGCCCAGAGACGGAATCGAACCGCCGACACGGGGATTTTCAATCCCCTGCTCTACCGACTGAGCTATCTGGGCAACGGCGCGCATTAAACCCTTTCTGAACGGATGTGTCAACCGCATGGCGCAGATAGTCGTATCGTTCGCTCGACAAGTGAGCAATCAGGGTGTTTGTTGGGCGGTTTGGCCTGTTCTCATCCTGGGCGGCAGGTCGGCAGATGAAAAAAGGGGCCCTGGGGCCCCTTGTCATGGCTGTCGTGCTCAGTGGCGGCTGACGATGATCCGCCCGGTACTCATGTCACGGGCCTGACCGGTGACGCTGATCTTGAGCCCGTACTCGGGCAGCAGGAGACCGGCATCCGGGATCTCCTTGCTCTGGTAGCTGCGGGAATCCTTGAACACCCGGTTCGGGGTGATCCAGAAGTCGCGCAGCAGGGAGCCGCTCGGGTGCTTGAGGTTGAGCGGCTGCTGGAAGCCCAGGCTGAAGGTGGCGTCGTGGATCTGGTAGCGGGTACCGGCCACGGCGCCGTCGCTCCACTTGAGGGTGCGCTGATCCGCATCCACCACCCCGAGGAAGCCCTCACCCGGGTGGACTCCCACCCAGTTGTTGACCTGGCTGTTGTCCACGTACCAGAGCAGCATGCCCGGCTCGTAGCGCATCAGCTGGTCGGCCACATTGATGTGGGCCAGCCCCTTGTCCACTCCCGCATGGTTGCGCCACTCGGCCAGGTAGTAGTGATCCTTGGCCTCGTTGCCGTCGCTCTTCACGAAGCCGGCGAGGGTGAAGGGGGAGTTGCCCTCGGCACCGTCGCTCAGCAGGGTGTCGCCATCGGCGAGGATCTGCAGCTCGTCCACGAACAGCCCGTTCTCGGCCACGCCGCCGTCGCTCAGGTATTGCAGGGTCAGAGTGACCTGCTGACCGGCCCAGGGGGTGAGGTCGAACTCGGCATCGGTCCAGCCGTTGGAGTTGCCGGTGATGCCGACCCCGAAGCCGACTCCGTTGGGATCGTCACTGGTGGTCAGGTTGCCCGCGATGGGCTGGCCGTTGACCAGCACCCTGGCGTAGTCGTACCCCTCTTCAATCTGATACCAGGCCTTGAAGTTGAGGCTGGCGCTCTGTTTGCCGCTCAGATCCAGCTTGAGGCTCATGCGGTTGTCGAGGTTGTTGCCCTTGCCGCCGTGATACTCGTACTGGCCGGCGTAGGGCGGGTTGAGCGGGATCTGCTTGGCCGGCAGGTTGATGCGCACCACGTCGTCGTTGCGTCCCTTGTCGTTGGCCTGATCCAGCATGTAGACGTTGCCGCGCGGGCTGAGATCGGCGAGCTGCACATTGCTGCCGTGCAGCCAGTTGCCGCCGAGGGAGGCCTGCAGGAACTCCTTGGCCCAGGCGGAGAACCCGGTCGGCTCGGTGCCGCCGATGACCCCGGCCCAGGAGCCTGAGGACATGATGGACCATGTCGCCACCGGTTCGCCCTTGCCGGTGTACTTAGTGTCGTACTCGTCCGGCAGCCCCAGATCGTGGCCATATTCGTGGGCACAGACCCCGGCCGCCGCATCGATGGGCTGGATGGTGTAGTCGTAGGCGGCAAACTTGCCACCGAAGTTCTGGCTCGGGCTGCTGGTGCCCGGGATGGGGTAGGGGGCACCCAGGTTCCAGCGGTGCGCCCAGATGGCGTCTTCGCCGAGATCGCCGCCACCGGCTTCCTCGCCGACGCTGGAGTGGAAGATCATCAGGTGGTCGATGAGGCCGTCCGGCTCGTCCCGGTTGCCGTTGCCGTTGAGATCGTAGCGATCCTCCTGGTCAAACTCGGACAGATCGATGGAGGGGTCGCCCGCCACCTGGATCAGAGCCTCCTTCACCAGCTCCCGGATGGTGTTCGGGGTGGCGTTGGCACCGTAGTAGGCGGCGTTCTTGCTGGCGGTATACCAGCCCGCCACCTGGCCGCGCACGCTGTAGCTCTTGCCGGACTGCTGCTCGTAGAACTGGCGCATGGAGATGAACTGCTCGCCGTTCGGGCCGGCATAGCCCTTGGACGAGAACAGCAGGTCGTTGTAGTGCTCCGGGGTGTAATCCGGATAGTACATCTTGGTGAGCTCGGGGCGGATGCTGTTCTTCGGGTAGTCGGGGAAGTCCACCAGGATGGCGAGGATCTTGTCCTTGCGCATCTTGCCCTGGTAGTGCTCCCGCTCGATGGACTTGAGCAGCAGGGTAGGCACCCGATCGCCGGGACGGGCGGTGCCGTTGAGGCGGATCTTCTTGAGGATGGTCTCGCGCACCTTGCCCTCTTTCACCGCCAGGGTACCGCTGTTGCCCTGATAGGCCCGCGACTTCTCGCGATAGTAGCTGGCGAGGGCCGCCTGCTCCTGCTCGGGGGAGGCCAGGGTCGGGATGCGGCCGCTCTTCTTGAGCATCTCCAGCACCTTCACCTCATCGGCCAGGGGGGCATCGAACGGACCGTGGACCGGGGCGGCCATGGCGTGGTTTCCAATCATAAGGGTTGAGCCGACAAGCAGGCTCATTATTGTTTTTTTAGGCATTATCTATGTGCTCCTTCACATGATAAAAAGGGAGCCTGGCTGGCTCCTCTTTCCGTACGGGCAGTGCTCCGCCCGCGTCCCTTGATACACTCCGTGGATGGCCTTGTCACCGTCGCGCCGCTGGTGGATCCTGCTGATTTCAAACGGCTTGCTGGCGCTGTCGCGTGGTTCTGACACACCCATGCAAAGCTCCATATGGAGCAATCCTGTTTTGGCGGCAGATTACCCTTTATTAACCTTTTGTGATGGCACCCCATTTGGGGTGGCTGCCGACGACGGCTTATCTTGGTCTGCCGCATTGAGCCGGATGGGCTGTGCGAGTATGCTTTGCCGCAACCGGGCCTGCGGGGCGGCAGATGGCCGAGATGGCACCGTCCGCGCTGGCATTTGATCACAACACAGTCGCATCTGGGGTTAATATGAGTCTTGATATGCAAGAGTGGCGCGAAGAGACCACCGCCATCGTCAACGAGTTGCTGGCCGATGGCAGCAACCCGGATCTGGAGTACGAGATTGAGCACCACTTTGCCTGCCAGGATTTCGATCTGCTGGAGAAGGCGGCGGTCGACCTGTTCAAGGCCGGTTTCGAAGTGACCGATGCCGAAGAGATGGAGCTGGATGACGGCGCCACCATCTTCTGCTTCGACGCCACCGTCGAGTGCAAGCTGGACATCGAGACCATAGTGGCGGATATCGCCACCATGCTGCCCATCCTCGAGAAATACGGTGTGGATTACGACGGCTGGGGCACCTACTTCCAGGAGTAAGGCGCCAGCTCACGCACGCTTTGCAAAAACAACAAGGCCACCCTCGGGTGGCCTTGTTGTTGTGAGCATCACGCCTGTGGCAGCTGGTAGCTGCGGGCAAACTCGGCGGGGGGCAGCGGGCGGCTGAACAGGTAGCCCTGCAACCGGTCGCAGCCGGCCTGCACCAGCCACTCCTGCTGCTCTTGCGTCTCCACCCCTTCGGCGGTGATCTTGATGCCGAGCTCGTGGCCCAGCCCGATGACGGAGCGCACGATGGCGGTGGTGGCCTGGTTGGTGACCAGCTCCTGCGTGAAGCTTTTGTCGAGCTTGAGGGTCGCCACCTGCAGCCGTGGCAGGTAGGCCAGACTGCAGTAGCCGGTGCCGAAGTCGTCGATGGCGAGCTGAAAGCCCGCCTCGATCAGGCAGGCCAGGTTGCTCTCTATCTCGTCGGCGTTCTCCATCAGTACCCCTTCGGTGATCTCCAGCTCCAGCTGCCAGGGGGCGAGGCCGTGACGCTCGATGCAGGCGAAGATCTGCGGGCAGAGCTCGGGGTCGCGAAATTGCAGCGGCGACAGGTTGATGGAGAGCACCAGATCCGGCGCATCGGCCTGCCAGCGGGCCAGTTGGGAGCAGCCCTGCTCCAGCATGTGGCAGCCGAGCAGGCCGATGAGTCCCAGCTCCTCCGCCAGCGGGATGAACTCGTCAGGCGAGATCATGCCTAGCTCGGGATGGGGCCAGCGGCAGAGCAGCTCGGCCCCGTGCAGCTGGCTGGTGCGGGTGCTGATAATGGGCTGGTAGACGGCGGTCAGCTGGCCGGACTTGATGGCAAGCGGCAACTGGGCCGCGATGAGCTGACGACGCTTGAGCTTGGCATCGAGTTCGGGGTCGAACAGGGTGCAGTGCTGCTGCTGACGCTTGCCCTGGGCCAGGGCGGCCTCGGCGTGGCTCAGCAGCCGTTCGGCATCGTTGGCCTTGCCGTGGGCGATGCCGAGGAACACCGGGATCTGGATCCTGTGCTCTTCCACCTGATAGGGGACCATCAGCGCCCCCTGCAGACGGCTGCTCCAGTTGGCCAGCGGCTCGTTCAGTTCGGGCAGCAGCATGGCGAAATCGTCGGCGGCCACCCGGCATACCAGCGACTGGGGTGGGGCCAGCTGCTGCAGGCGACGGGCCACCTGGCTGAGCAGGCGGTCGGCGACCCGGATGCCGAAGCGATCGTTGATCTCGCGAAAGTGTTGCAGGTCGACCAGCACCAGGCTCGCCTTGCGGGCGCCGAGGTGACGGCTGGTCTGCAGAAAGTGGGAGAGCTTGAGTAGGCCGGTCAGGCTGTCGTAGTGCTGCTCCTGCTGCAACTGGGCCTGGGTGGTGCGCAGCCCGGTGATGTCGCGGCTCAGGGTGAGGATGCCGAGGGAGTTGCCCTCGTCGTCCGGCACCTCGACCCGGGTCACCTCCAGATGGCGGCCCTGGCCGTTGGCATCCACCAGGCAGTATTCACCCCGTCCCATCGGCAGTTCGGTGGAGAGGCGGTGAGCCACCCGCTGGCCGAGCGCCTCGCTGGCCGCCATCCCCATGAAGTCGAGAAAGGCCTGGTTGCAGTCGATCAGCAGCCCCTGATGGTCTTCCAGCCGGATCGGATCCGGGATGGCGTCCAGCAGGCGGCGTTGCAGCAGCTGCTGCTGGCGAAAGGTCTGTTCCAGCTCCTTGCGCTGATCTATCTCGTTGACCATGCCGAACAGGGCCACCGGCTTGCCCTGCTCGTCGTAGAGCGGGATCTTGTGGATCTCCATCCAGCTGGTGGCGTCGCCGTTGCTGCAGTGCAACTGCTGATAGAGCAGGGGTTTGCCCTCCGCCAGCAGGCGCAGATCCTCTTCCCGAAAGATGTCGCCCCAGGGCATGTCGGCGTCTGTCTTGCCGACGAGATCCGCCGGCAGCGGCAGACCCGCCTGCTCCGTGAAGGCACGGTTGGCAAACAGGTAGCGCCCATCCGTATCCCGGCAGAAGATATTCATGGGTAGCTGGTCGATGATCTGCTGCAGCAGGGGCAGGGTGAGCAAGGAGTTCACACAGACACTCACGGGGGAAATTTCGAGCAAATCTATGATAGCAGGCTGGTTTTGTAAAGCTTGGGTTAAGGCTGACTCATTTCTGCCGATCCCTGCTGACAGTCTGTGTCGCTGCCGCCATAATAGCCGCCGGTCGGCCTAGGGCCGGATTATATGGATGAGAGAAGCAGCATGAAAAAGATAGTGGGAGTAGCACTGGCCCTGTTGATGGCCGGTTGTGCCAGCGACAACAATGGCGGCGAGCAGTACCGCTATACCCCGCCGGTAGCCAAGGCGACCAACAACACCCAGGAGATGCAGATCCCGGTGGATCTGGTGTGGGCCCGCGCCGAGAAGTGGTTTGGCGATCATGGCCTTAACATCGAAAACAGCCAGCGTGGCTCCGGCCTGATGACCGCCAACGTCGAGAACTCGGCCGACGGTCTGGAGTGGCTGGATTGCGGTACCATGGGCTCCAAGGTCGCACTGGGCAACCCCAACCTGCAGATCAACCTGATCATCACCCAGAGCGGCAACAACAGCGTGGCCACCGTCAACGTCAAGGGCAACACCCAGCTCTACTTCGTCGAGTCCTCCGGCGAGCGGGTACCGGCTCCCTCCATCACCCCGGTGTGCGTCTCCCGCGGCAGCCTGGAGCAGAGCCTGTTTTCCACCCTCGCCAACTAAGGTTGCGCCGAGTGCCAGCAAAAACCCCGTTGCCTGCAACGGGGTTTTTTGTTTCCGGCCTGGTGGAAGGGGCATGCGGGCCGCTGTTGATAGCCGCAAAAAACAACCCCCGGCAGGGCCGGGGGCTGGATAGAGTCGGGTGACTCAGCGGGCGACGTCGCCGTGAAACAGCGTCTGTTCGCCGGCTTTGAGCACATACCCCTTCCACGGGAAGAGGGTGTAGCCGCTGCCTTGCCACGACCAGTTGCCTTCTGCGCCTTGGCGGGTGAGCTGGTGTTGCTCGCCGCTCGGCAGGGTCAGCTCGGCCTGGCTCTGATCGGCGTTGAACAGCACGAAGGCGCTGCTGGTCTGGCCGGCATCGGTCGGATTGAGCCGGATGCCCTGCTCGAACAGGCGCACGCATTTGCCGGTTAGCGCTGACCACTGATAGCCCGCGCTGCCGATACAGCCGTGGCTGTCGCGATCGCGGCCAACCAGATGTTGTTCCGGGGTACTGCAGGCCGCCAGCAGCAGGGAGGCGGCCATCAGGGTCAAGGTACGCATGGTTACTCCTTGGCATCCCGCTCGATGACGATGTTGGAGAAGCCCAGCTCCTTGAAGTAGTTCTCTCGGTAATCCTTCACGCTCTTCTTGTCGCGCCGGCATACTTGGGCCAGCTGCTCCTCCATGGCGTGGAAGCTGGTCAGGTTGATCCCTTCGGCAGCGGCAATGGCATCGTAGATGCTGTTGAACTTGTCGTTGGCGTAGCCGATCTCTTTGGTTTTCTTGCCGTAGGTGTAGGTAATCTTGAACGCCATGGCGTTATTCCTTTGCTTTGGCCTGCTTGCGCTGGACGTAGAGGTAGAGGCTCTCGACCTTTTCCCGCGCCCAGGGAGTTTTTCGCAAGAATTTCAGGCTGGATTTGATGCTGGGATCCTGGGTAAAGCAGCGGATATTGATCTCCTGCCCCAGTTTCTCCCAGCCGTAGTGTTCGACCAGGGCGGTGACGATGGCTTCCAGCGTCAGCCCGTGCAGCGGGTTGTTCTTCTGGGAAGAGACGGGCTGATCGCTCATGCCTGCTCCGCCAGCTTGGCAAAGGGCTGACCCATGCGGGTGGTGACCCCGTTGGCCAGATGGGGCTCGAAACCGGCCAGCATGCCCGGGCCAAACAGACAGACGACTGTGCTGCCCAGCTTGAACAGACCCATCTCGGCGCCTTTTTGCAGGGTGATGGCCTCGTCGCCTGTGTAGTCCCAGCGCACCACCTTCTTCTCTTTGGTCGGCGCTATGTTGCCGGCCCAGATGGTCTCGATGCTGGCCACGATAGTGGCACCGACCAGCACCAGCGCCATGGGGCCGTGCGGGGTGCGGAAGGTGGCCACCACCCGCTCGTTGCGGGCAAACAGGTTGGGCACGTTCTCGGCGGTGAGCGGGTTGACGGAGAAGAGATCCCCTGGCACGAACACCATGCTCTCCAGCACGCCATCCAGCGGCATGTGGATGCGGTGATAATCCTTGGGCGCCAGATAGATGGTGGCGAAGTCGCCATCCTTGAACGGCGCCACCAGATCCTCATAGCCGCCCAGCAGCTCGCGGGCGCTGTAGTCGTGGCCCTTGGCCTGGATGATGCGGCCCTGCTGGATCGGACCGAGCTGGCTGACGGTGCCATCCACCGGCAGGGCCAGGGTCATGGCGTCTTCCACCAGGGGGCGAATACCGGGTTTGAGTTCGCGGGTGAAGAACTCGTTGAAGCTCTTGTAGTGGGCAGGGCTCTCGTGCAGCGCCTCGCTCATGTCGACCTGGTACTGCTTGATAAAGGCCTCGATCACCCTGGTGGTGAGGTTGCCCGCTTCGGCGGCGGCAAGCTTGCCCACCAGGCGGGAGAGGGCGTGTTTGGGCAGACAGTATTGACCGGCAATTTTCAGGTTGTCAGTAATGCTCATGTTCATCATCAACGTAGGTTAAAGGGTCACAGGCGTGCCTGTTGGCGACCGTGACGGGCTTCCTGCATGGTTTCCAGGATGCGGTGATAGTTGTGGAAGCGATCGGCGCTGATGGCGCCCGCTTCGACCGCGGCGCGCAGGGCGCAGCCGGGATCGTCCTTGTGGGTACAGTCGCGGAACTTGCAACCACCCAGATAGTCGCGGAACTCGACGAAGCACCAGGTGATACGGTCGGCTTCCAGATGCCAGAGGGCGAACTCGCGGATCCCGGGGGAGTCGATGAGATCGCCGCCGCTCGGGAAGTGGTAGAGCCGCGCCGTGGTGGTGGTGTGCTGGCCGAGCCCCGAGTTCTCGGAGATCTCGCCGGTGAGCACATCCAGCCCCGGCATCAGGGCGTTGGTGAGCGACGACTTGCCGACCCCGGACTGGCCGACGAAGATGCTGATCTTGTCGGTGAGCCTGGCTTTCAGCTCATCGAGCCCTTCGCCACTCTCGCAGCTCACCAGCAGTACCTCGTAATTGAGCTTGCGGTAGGTTTCGAGCTGGCGCTCGATGCGGGCGCGGGCGGCATCATCGAGCATGTCGACCTTGTTCAGCACGATGAGGGGGCGGATCTCCACATCCTCGGCGGCCACCAGATAGCGGTCGACGATGTTGGTGGAGAACTCGGGCATCACCGCCGAGACGATGATGATCTGGTCGATGTTGGCGGCGATGGGTTTGACCCCGTCGTAGAAGTCCGGCCGGGTCAGCACCGAGTGACGCGGGTGCACCGCCTCGATGACGCCGGCGGTCGCGGCATTGAGGCCGGGACGCCACACCACCTTGTCGCCGCACACCAGGCTGCTGATGCTGCTGCGCCGCAGGTTGCTGCGGTGGATGGTGCCATCGCTCGCCTCGACGTCTGCGTGCTGACCAAAACGGCTGATCACCACCCCTTCGATGGCCGGCCCGAACAGGGTGTCATCCACCTCTGTGGTGTGCTCTTTTTGCAGCCGACGCTCGCGGTTGGCCTGGACGCGCCTTTGTTGACCCAGATTGAGTTTTGCTTTCTTTGCCACTCGATTCGCCAGTTTATGAACAGATCCAAAGCCAGTATGATACATGCAAATTGGCAAAATTCCGCCATTCCTCCCAATAGAGAGAGCAATCATGACAGTCAGCGCGCAGAACCTGGTATGGATCGACATGGAGATGACGGGCCTTGACCCTGAGGAAAACGTGGTACTGGAGATCGCCACCATAGTCACCGACAAGGACCTGAACGTGCTGGCCGAAGGGCCGGTCATCGCCATCCACCAGAGCGACGAAGAGCTGGCCAAGATGGACGACTGGAACGTCAACACTCACACCAAGAGCGGGCTGGTGGCCCGGGTCAAGGCGAGCCAGCACGACGAGGCGAAAGCCGTCGCCGAGACCCTCGACTTCATTCGCCTGTGGGTACCGGAGCGCACCAGCCCCCTGTGCGGCAACAGCATTGGCCAGGATCGCCGCTTCATGGTCAAGCACATGAGCGAGCTGGAAGCCTTCTTCCACTATCGCAACGTCGATGTCAGCACCATCAAGGAGCTGGTACGCCGCTGGCAGCCGGAGCTGCTGGATCAGTTCAAGAAGAGCGGTACCCACCAGGCGCTGGACGACATCCGCGAGTCCATTGCCGAACTGCAGTTTTACCGCAGCCACGTCTTCAAGATCTGACGCCTAGGCAAGGGATTGCCCCGCTCTGGTTGCTAAAATCGACAGTTCGACCAGCTTTTGAGCGAACGCACGCAACCAGACAAAAAAGCCCTTGCAATTGGAATGACTGCTCTTATAATTCGGCTCCCGTACAGTAGCGCAAGCAACCAAATGCTGTACGGCCTGTTTTAAGGCAGTTGCGGGAATAGCTCAGTTGGTAGAGCACGACCTTGCCAAGGTCGGGGTCGCGAGTTCGAGTCTCGTTTCCCGCTCCA
>NZ_JAAKVU010000030.1:0-36305 GCF_049175815.1 Aeromonas sp. 600276
TGCGGGGGCCGGATTTGAACCGACGACCTTCGGGTTATGAGCCCGACGAGCTACCGAGCTGCTCCACCCCGCGTCCGTATTTTTTCGTTCAGGCTGAGCAGTAGCCTGTTCGAATTCTCTTGTTTATCAACACATTGTGAAACAAGGCTGATGCAAGAACTCAGATGGTTGCGGGGGCCAGATTTGAACTGACGACCTTCGGGTTATGAGCCCGACGAGCTACCGGGCTGCTCCACCCCGCGTCTGAGGTCGCCAATAATAGGCGCCGGCGCTCAGATTGCAAGTAAATATCCTAAAAAAACTTCATTCGTAGATTAAACCGGCATAAATCGCAGGAATTTGCAACAGAGCGCGGTTTTTTCAGGCAAGCAGCTTGTGGGCCAAGCTGGCGCACTACACTCAGATGGTTTGTAACTCCTCGTTTTGGGTAGGTTTATCATGCGCATCTCCGCCGGTCATTGCCGTCAATTGGGGGCCACACCCGAGCACGACGGCGTCAACTTCGCCATCTGGGCCCGTCTTGCCAGCCGGGTCGAACTGCTGCTGTTTGCCGACGCCGACGATGCCACGCCGGAAGTGATCCCCCTCTCCCCCCGCCTCAACCGCACCGCCTACTACTGGCACATCCATATAGAGGGGATCGGACTGGGTCAGCGCTACGCCTATCGCATCCAGGGCCCCTGGCGCCCCTACTACGGCACCCGCTTCGATGCCGACAAGGTGCTGCTGGATCCTTATGGCCGCAGCATCGAGTTGGGGGCCAACTACGACCGCTGGGCGGCGGCCCGCCCCGGCAGCAACCTGGCCTGCTGTGCCAAGAACCGGGTGGTGGATACCCGCAACTACGACTGGGAGGGGGACAAACTGCCTGCCCACTCCCTCTCCCGTTCGGTGATCTACGAGCTGCACCTGGGGGGCTTTACCAAGTCGCCGGACTCGGGGGTCGACCCCGCCCTGCGCGGCACCTACCTCGGCCTCATCGAGAAGATCCCCTACCTGCAATCCCTCGGCGTCACCGCAGTCGAGCTGCTGCCGGTGTTCCAGTTCGATCCCCAGGATGCCCCCAGGGGGCTCTCCAACTACTGGGGCTACAGTCCCATGTCGTTCTTCGCCCCCCACGCCCAGTACGCCAGCGGTGATGATCCCCTCACCGAGTTTCGCGACATGGTCAAGGCGCTGCACCGCGCCAACATCGAGGTGATCCTGGACGTGGTCTACAACCACACCGCCGAGGGGGGCGACGATGGCCCCACCTTCTCCTTTCGCGGCATCGACAACGAGGCCTACTACATCCTCGATGCCAATCAGAAGGACACCAACTACTCGGGCTGCGGCAACACCTTCAACGGCGCCCACCCGGTGGTGCTGCGCATGATCATGGACAGCCTCCACTTCTGGCGACAGGAGATGCACGTGGACGGCTTTCGTTTCGACCTGGCGGCCATCCTGTCGCGGGACGAATCGGGCCAGCCCCAGGCCAATGCACCGACCCTGCGCACCATCGACACGGATCCCCGCATCGCCGACATCAAGCTCATCGCCGAGGCCTGGGATGCGGGGGGCCTCTATCAGGTGGGCAGCCTGGCCGGCGCCCGCTGGCGCGAGTGGAACGGCCAGTTCAGGGACGACGTGCGCCGCTTCCTGCGCGGGGATGACAACGCGGTGATGGCGTTCGTGGAGCGGCTGTGCGGCAGCCCGGACATCTACCACTACCACCACGCCGATCCGGAGAAGAGCATCAACTTCGTCACCTGCCACGACGGCTTCACCCTGTGGGACTGGACCAGCTACAACGGCAAGCACAACGAGGCCAATGGCGAGCAGAACCGGGATGGCTGTGATCACAACTTCAGCTGGAACCACGGCCAGGAGGGGCCGAGCGAGGATCCCCAGATCAACGCCCTGCGCACTCGTCAGGCCAAGAACATGATGGTGGCCACCCTGCTCTCGGTGGGCTCCCCCATGCTGCTGATGGGGGATGAGGTGCTGCGCAGCCAGCACGGCAACAACAACGGCTACTGCCAGGACAACGCCACCTGCTGGATGCAGTGGCAGCCCGATGCCAGGGGGCAGGAGATGTTCCGCTTCATGAAGGAGCTGATCCAGTATCGCAAACACCTGTTCCAGCGCCCGGAGCAGGAGAGCATGCCGCTGTCGCTGACCGAGATCCTGCGCCACAGCGAGATCTGCTGGCACGGGGTCAACGCCGCCCAACCGGACTTCGGCCCTCACTCCCACGCCATCGCCATGTCAGCCCTGTCGAGCGAAACCCGGCTGGCCCTCTATGTACTGTTCAACGCCTACTGGGAGCCGCTCACCTTCAACCTGCCAAGCCCCCCCAAGGGGGTCGGTGGCTACTGGCGCCGGATCCTGGATACCGCCCTGCCCTCGCCCGAGGACATCAGCACCTTCGGCATGCCGTTAGAGGGGCTGACCCGGGAGTACCTGGCCCAGCCGCGCAGCAGCTGCCTCTTCATCTGCGGCGCCGACGACTTCTACTAGAGGCCGCAACCAGGGGCCGCAAACAGCCAGCAAAAAGCCCACCCCGGTTACCCGGGGTGGGCTTTTTCATGATGCCGGTCGGTCAAGCCAGCTGGTGCAGCACGCTGGTCGCCGCGATCTGGGCGATGATGAGGCCGCACAGGGCGGTGGAGACCACCACCGGCGCCGTCTCCTGCTGGCGATAGAGCGGGCTGAACCAGAGCAGCAGGGCGGCGATCAGCAGGGCCGCCTGGGTCAGTACGCCGGGGATCAGGGCGTCGAGGCCTGCGCCGCTTCCCTGCCAGCCCACCAGCACCGCCAGCCAGAGCAGGCTCAGGATGGCGGCCACCAGCCCGGCCAGCGGCAACAGGGTGTTGAACGCCTGCAGACGGTGACGGGCCCGCAGCAACATCAGATGGGCGAAGGCCGCCCCCAGCAGCACCATCTGCAGCAGGCCGCCAAGCCAGCCCTGGATCTGCAGCAAGCCGATGCCATAGACCAGCAGCGGCACCGCCGGCAGCCAGAACAGGGTGGCCGGGATGGCGCGCTTTCCCTCGAGCCGGGATTGGGCCAGTGACAACACCACTCCCAGGATCAGAGCGGCGCCGCCACTCCAGATCAGCCAGTCGGCCGCCTTGGCCTCCACTGCCAGCATCAGGGAGAGGCCGGTGATCACCCAGACCGAGAAGAGCTGGGTGGTGATCCGCGAGCGCTGGCCCGGGCAGAGATCACCGCGCCAGAGCACCAGGCCCAGGGCGATGAGGGCCCCCAGCGCCATCAGGCCGGTCAGGGGAAAGAGCCAAAAAGGGAGTTGGACGAACATGACGCCTCCAGCAGCAAGAATTCAGAACGCGCCGATGGCGCCGGATGAAGGGGCCGAGTATACCCAAAGCCGCCGTCATCCCCAATCCCTGCCGCGCATCAGCCTGCGACGAAGGGCTCAGCTCTGGCCGCGGGCCAGCGCCACCACCCGGGCGAACATCTGGCGCAGCACCGGCGGGATGTGCTCGCCGCCGAGCCGCTCCGCCTCCTCCACCACCGCCAGCGCCATGCCCGGCTTGCTGCGATGGTGAATCGCCTTGTTGATGATGCGCCCGGCGTTGAGGGTCGAGCGCCCCCCGACGCCAGCTTCACGCCGGAACACCGCCTCGAAGCCGTTGTGGTAGAGGTAGTGCTCTATGTCCGCCGCCGGCAACTGGGTCAACCGATCCCGCTCCCTCTCTCCCTTGAGCAGGGAGCGCGCCGAAGTCGCGTATTTGACCCCCGCCTCGTCGCCGTCGGTGAGCAGATGCCACTCGATGCCAAAGTCGCGCGCCACCTTGATAAGGGGTGACTGACCACACTGGGCGAACTCGATGATCCGCACCCCCTCCGCTCGCAGGCTGTAACCGCAGATCTGGGCGAGCTCGGAGAGCAGCCAGATCTCGGTCTCCCCCTCCACCAGCAGCCAGCAGCGGGCAAACATCGACATGGGACGGTTGATGCGCACGTGGAAGGCAATCTTGCGCAGATCGTCGCTGCTGTAGCGCTCGCCCCCCAATTGATGACAGAGGATATCCTGCTGGCGGCGCACCAGCCGGCGGATCTGGTTGAGGGGCAGCGAGGAGAGCAGATCACCCGAATTGGTGGTGAGCAGCTTCTGCCCCGGCAGCTGTTCCAGCAGGCCCCAGGCCAGTGCCAGCATGGTGGGGTGCAGGCGGCTCTCCGGATCTTCCAGGATCATGATGGGGCGCGCCCCCTGCTCCAGCTCCCGGTTGCCCCGCGCCTGCAGCAGGGTGGCCGCCATGCCCGCCATCGCCAGTTGCAGCGCCCGGTTGTCGGCATTGCGCAGCAGCGCCTGCAGATTGCCGGGGTTGCGCAGGGTCATGGGGCGATTGACGATCTCCCGCTGGCTGCGCGGCTTGTTCTTGATGGGGGCCAGCGCGTTGAAGTAGTGATCCATCAGCTGGCGTACCGCCTGCAATGCCTCCTTGAGCTCGGGCTCGCCGATGCGCTGGGGCTCGTCGATCAGCTTGTCGGCCAGCTCGCTCAGCCGCAGCTCGGAGAGATCCCCCCACTGCAGGGTCTCCACCCCACTTCGGGCGGTACGGGCATCTCGCAGCCGGAACACCGGGTTCATGGTGATGAGCAGGCAGACCAGCTCGTGGGCATTGTCGATGGCCAGGCTCTTGCCGATGCCATCGAGAAAGTCGTGGGTGGTGGTGACGGAGCCATCGCTCTGCAGCTCGGCGCTGGCGCGGTAGTGAATGCGGTGAAACTTGTCCTTGTGCTTGATCCAGGCGGCGCCGAGGCGGGCCAGTCGCTGGGAGTGCAGGCACATCTGGGGCCTGTGCTCGCTGAAGGTGAGCACCAGTTGCAGGTGGCGGGCCGGCTCGAGCTCGGGATCTTCGGGCTGATGGAAGTCATCGCTGCTGAACTGGTAGGGCTCGGCATCCTGGCCCAGCAGACACCAGAGGGCGCGCAACAGGCTGGACTTGCCCCAGGCGTTCTCGCCGATGAGCACTGTGGTGTGGTCCAGCCCGAGCGAGAGGCGATTTATTCCGCGAAAACCTTTGACTTCAATGCGTTCCAGAAACATGCGGCCATATCCAGTCCATCCTGATGGCGCAATAGTGGCAAAGTTGTCGGGAAAATCCTATCGGGTCGTGGCGATTTTCAGCGGGAACTGTGAGGAACGAGCGGTTCGGGGACGGTGGCGCCGGCAAGTCGGCCCTGGGGGGCGTTCCAGTGGCTGAACCAGAGGTGGCGAGTGCGAGTCTGACGTTTGCGATGATTCAAGGGCATCTCCTGTGCGGGTTGAAGGAACGAGGCTCCCCCTCGTTGCCAACCAATCTGCCGCTTATCTGTGACAGGAGGATGACAGCTGGCTGCGCCACTGACCTGGGGTCAGGCCAAACGCCTCGCGAAAGCGGTTGCCAAGGTGGGCCTGGGACGAGAAACCGCACTGGACGGCGATGCTGGCCAGGGAGTCGGCACCGGCCAGCAGCTGCTTTGCCCGCTTGAGCCGCAGCCCCAGCAGGTAACGGTGGGGCGGACAGCCCAGGCTCTGGCCGAACATGCGGGCGAAGTGGTATTCGCTCAGGCCCGCCTCCTGCGCCAGCTCGGCCAGGGTGACAGGCTCCGCCAGATGGGCCAGCAGGTACTCCTGCACCCGCCGGATCACCGCCGGTGCCAACCCGCCGCGCACCTCGGGCAGCGGCGGCGCCTCCCGGGTGTGGTGGCGATAGGCGTGCAGCATCAGCATCCAGGCGCCGTGAGAGAGCGCCATCCTGTCCACCTGGTGCTGCCAGTCCAGCTGCATCAGCTGGCCCTGCACCAGGCTGGCGGCCAGCGGATCGTCGATGAAGGTCTTGTCCTCCAGCAGCAGGTGGCGCCCCTCCTTGTCGCACACCTCTTCGGCGATGCGGGTCAGGTGGGCCGGGGTGAAGTAGAGGTGGAAGAAGCGAAACTCCTCGCGCACCAGCCACTCGGATCTGTGGTGATCCGGCATGATGCACACCTTGCCGGTACCGCCGTGGCCACCCGGGCCGTCCAGCCGCTCGGTCTGCTCACCCCCCTGCAGGTAGACGCTCAGGGTATGGTGGCCCGGCTTGTGATAGCGGGTCTGATCGTAACAGTTGCGCCAGCTGGCGACGCCAAGGCCAGGTTCCAGCCAGCAGGCGTTCTCCAGTCGCGCGCCCGTGCTGACCAGTGCATCGAATACTCCCGCCGGCTTAGTCTGCTGCACCCGCTCTGTTCCTCTTGTTACTTGCCTGATGGCCCTTGTGCGCCATCTTAACGCGGCGCGGCGGCAAAGGCTGCGGCTGCCCGTAAAAAACCGCAAGATGGTGTAAGCCCGCCGCCACCGCCCGCTGCATGCTGATCCCATGTCGTACTCATCTCACCGGATACCCCATGAACCTGATGCTCTATCTTGCCACCGTCCTTATCTGGGGCAGCACCTGGATCGCCATCGCCTGGCAGCTCGGCCCCATTCCCATCGAGGTCTCGGTGCTCTATCGTTTCGCCCTGGCGGCGCTGGCGCTGTTTGCCCTGCTCACGGTGAGCGGCCGTTTCCCGCGCCTGCCCTGGGCGGGCCAGCGTTATGCCGCCCTGCTCGGTGCCCTGCTCTTTTCCACCAACTTTCTCTGCTTCTACCACGCCACCCTCTATATCCCGAGCGGCATGTCGGCGGTGATCTTCGCCAGCGCCAGCATCTTCAACGGCCTCAACCTCTGGCTGTTCGAGGGTAAAAGACCCGGCCTGCGCTGGTTGCAAGGATCCTTGCTGGGGCTCGTCGGCACCCTGCTGCTGTTCTGGCCCGTGCTGGCGGATGCGCAACTGGGTGCAAACGGCTGGAAGGGGCTGCTGTTTGCCTGCGGTGGCACCCTCTGCTTCTCGCTCGGCAACCTGGTCTCGGCCCGCGGCCAGCGCCAGGGCTATCACGTGCTGCAGATGGTGCCCTGGGGCATGGTCTACGGCGTGGCGCTGCTGCTGGGCTGGGTCACCCTGCTCGGTCAGTCGCTGACGCTGCCCACCGATCCGCGCTACCTGGCGGCCATGGTCTATCTGGCCATCTTCGGCTCCGTCATCGCCTTCACCGCCTACCTCACCCTGGTGGGGCGCATCGGCCCCAGCAAGGCGGCCTACGCCACCGTGCTGTTCCCTCTGGTGGCGCTGACCCTGTCCACCTTCTACGAGGGGTTCGTCTGGCAGCCGGTGTCGGTGGTCGGCGTGGTGGTGAGCCTCATCGGTAACCTGGTGATCTTCGCCCCGCCCGTCAAGGCGTGGCGCTGGCCGCTGGCACGGGCTACAAACGGTACTTGCCCCTGATGCCACCAGCCCCTAAGGTAACCGCTTTCAACAGACGAGGACGGGAGAGAGCATGTTACTGGAAGGGCTGGAGACACTCTGCCTGCTGGCGAGCGAGGGCACCATGGCCAAGGTCGCAAGCCGCCTCTACATCAGCCAGTCGGCGGTCAGCAAGCGTATCGCCCAGCTGGAACAGCGCCTTGGCAAGAAGCTCGTTGAGCCGGATGGGCGCCACACCCGCCTCACCCCCCAGGCCAGGGAGCTGCTCACCCGGGTGGCCCCGAGTCTGGCCGAGATGAAGGGGGTGCTGACGGACAGCCAGATCCTCACCGACCAGACCCCCCTGCCCGTCGCCTGCTCGGAGACCCTGCTGGCGGGCTACCTCGCCCGCTTCATGCACGACTATCTAGGGTGCGATCCCTATATCGCCCTCTCCACCCACCATACGCCGGTGATCCTGGCCCGGGTGCGCGGCGGCGACGCCCTGCTCGGCATCTGCGCCGGGCGCCTGCCCCCCGGCCACGGCCTGTGCACCGAGCGGCTGCTGGAAGAGCCCTTCTATCTGGTAGGGGACACGGCGTCCGAGCACCAAGAAGAGAGTGCCGAGCGGCTGCAACCCATCCTCACCATGGACCTGGACAACCCCTCCAACCGCTATCTGCGCGAGCCGCTGGCGGCCCTTGGCCTTACCCCGGCCATGGAGCTCGACTCCTACCTGGCGCTGATCGAGCTGGCCAAGGCGGGGATTGGCCCTGTGCTGCTGCCGGCCGGCCTGCTGGCCCTGGTGGGTGAGCAAGGGGCGCAGGCCCGTCCCCTGCCGGGGCTGGGGCGCCCGCTCCACCTGGTCTATCGGCCAAACAGCCTCAAGCGTGAGCGCATCGCCCGCCTGGTGCAGGCCCTGCAGGCCCATTTCCGGCAGCTGACTTCCAGGGGCTGAAAACAAGAGGGCCCAATCCAGCGGATCGGGCCCTCTCTATGATCCCTTGTGCAAGGCGTCAGCCCAGCCAGGCAAAGAGCTCGGGATACTGGCTCCACACCAGCTTGACGGACATCAAGAGGGAGACGGTCACCAGCAGCGGCTTGATGAGCTTGACCCCCTTCTTGAGCACCAGCTTGGAGCCCATGCGGGCCCCGATGAACTGCCCCAGTGCCATGCACAGGCCGACGCTCCACACCACCTTTCCCCCCAGGGTAAAGAACAGCAGGGAGGCGATGTTGGAGGTGAAGTTGAGCAGCTTGGTGTGGGCGGTGGCCCGCGCCATGCCAAAGCCCGCCAGGGCCACGAAGCCGATGGCAAAGAACGACCCAGTCCCCGGCCCGAAGAAGCCGTCATAGAAACCCACGCCACCGCCCACCAGCAGGGCGAACACCATGGGGGTAAGGCGGCGCTGACTCTCCGCATCGCTCACCCGGGGGGAGAAGTAGAAGTAGCAGGCAAACGCCATCAGCAGGAAGGGCAGCAGCCGCTCCAGGATGGCGGCATCTATGGTCTGCACCGCCAGGGTGCCGATGGCCGCGCCGATGAAGGTGCAGATGACCGCCGGCCAGATGATGGCCCACTCCAGCAGCCCCTTGCGGGCATAGAACCAGGTGGCGGAGAAGGAGCCGAAACTGCTCTGCAGCTTGTTGGTGCCAAGCACCAGGGCCGGCGGCATGCCGGTGGCGAGCAGGGCGGGCACCGTCAGCAGGCCCCCGCCACCGGCAATGGCATCGATGAAGCCGGCCACCAGGGCCACGCCAAACAGGGCAAGCAGGGTAAAGAGTTCCAGTTCCATCCATCGCCTCGCGAAATTGACCGGGGCCCGCAAGGGCCCGCACAGCGCAGGCTCGCCATGAGCCTGATAAACACCGCAGGTCGCTATCCTAATGGGGCTTGGCTCATGACGCCAACGAAACGGTGGCAGGCAATTGATTCCTGATTTTCATCAATCAAGTGCACCATGACGTGGCTGGCACGCGTGCGGTCCCCTCGCCCGCCTTGATCAGGCCGCGTCAGACTCGCAGGTCGCCCCATCGGCCTTGAGGTCGGCCAGCGCCTGTTGCAGGTGAGCCTCATCCTCGCCGGGGGCCCGGCTGACCCGGCCCGCCATATAGCGGCTGCTGAAGAGATTGAACCACAGCTGCAGCGCCTGCCCTGCCGCCAGCTCGCCGGCCACCTCCAGCACGCAGGCCGCCACCTCGGCGGTGCAAAGGTGCTCATCGCAGTGGGCCACTCGCATGCCATAGGTGGAGAGCGCATCCGGCTTGATGGATAGCACCGGAAAACCGTCCAGATAGGGGCTCTTGTTGAACATCTTGCGCGCCTCGGGCCAGGTGCCGTCCAGCAGGATGAAGAGCGGCTTCTTGCCGGGAACCGGGGTCACCACCGAAGTGAGCCGGGCCGGCTCCTTCTCGCAGGCGGGAAACACCACATAGGGTTGCCAGGCGGGATCCGCCAGCAGGGCCAGCAGCTCGGGATGGGGCTGGGTGCGCGACCAGAGAAACGCCCAGGTGGTCTGCGGCAGCACATCGGCGATGAGGCGCCCGGTATTGGAGGGCTTCATCGGTTCGCTGTCGTACATCAGCAGGCAGAAGCCGGCCTCGGCCTTGAGCTCGGGGCGCCACTCACAGGCACACCAGTCGTGGCGCAGCTGACAGGCTTCGCAGCGCGGCACGCTGCCGCCACGGGCGAGAAAGGGTCGGGTCGAGACGCTCTTGCGCCAGATGCGCAGGCGATTGACGGCGTGATCGGGGATTGGCTTCATGGAACGCGGCTCTGACGGTGCCTGTGGCGGGACAAAAGGGGGCAGATTGTAACGGCGCGCCCTCTGCGCAGCAAGGCCCCCCATCTGGGGCAAGCCGGGATGCCACGCCTCTTTGATACTTGGGCGTCAATCCATGCACCCACGCATGGGACACAGGAGGACGACGATGGCAGAACAAGACATTGCCCGCGAGCACGCCCTGGCCGAAGGCACTACCTTCACCTGGCACGAGCTCTATCTCCCCGATGCCGAGGCCGGGATCCGTTTCTACACCGAGGTGCTCGGCTGGGAGAGCCAGACCATGGCGATGGAAGGCGGCGACTACCCCATGCTGGTTGCCAATGGCAGGCCGATCGCCGGCGTGCAGGGCACCCGGGGCAATCCCGAGATGGCCGGCGTACCACCCCACTGGGCAACCTATATCGCGGTGGATGACGTAGATGCCAGGGTGCTCAGGGTCAACCAGCACGGCGGCACCGTGGTGGTGCCCGCCATGAACATCCCGGGGGTCGGGCGCATGGCCCTGATTGCGGATCCGCAAGGGGCGCACATCTGGCTGTTCACCGCTGACCCCATGTGACATCGCCCACCACAACAACGACAGAGGGGCCCGCGGGCCCCTCTGTTACGTTCGGCAAGCCATCAGACCGCCTTGCGCAGGATCTGCTCCAGATAGTGCGCGAAGCTGTGGCCGTGATGCTCCAGCAGTTTCGGGAACATGGAGATGGAGGTCATGCCCGGGAAGGTGTTGATTTCGTTCAGCAGGATCTCCCCCTCTTCGGTCAGGAAGAAGTCGATGCGCGACAGGTGAGTCAGTTTGAGCTGACGGAACGCCTTGAGGGCGTACTCGTGAATGGCATCGGCCTGGGCCTGGGTCAGCCCCTCGGCACGCAGCGCGGTCTCGGTGTGGCTGGCGCTGCTGTACTTCTCTTCATAGGTGTAGAACTTGTCCTGCGGCACGCAGATCTCGCCCGGGTAGGTAGCCACCAGCTCGTCACCGTACTGGTAGACCGCCACTTCCAGCTCGCGCGGCTTGACCGCTTTTTCGATCAGTACCTGCTCGGAGTAACCGAAGGCATCGGCAATGCTCTTCACCAGATCCGCTTCGTTGCTGGCGGAGTAGCAGCCGACGGAAGAGCCCTGGGAGGCCGCCTTGATGAAGACCTTGCCCCATTTGGCCAGCGCCGCTTTCGCTTCGGTCAGGCTCGCCTCACCCTGCTCGGTCAGGAACAGATAAGGGGTGTTGGGGATGCCGAGGGCGGTGAGCCACAGCTTGGTGGTGATCTTGTTGAAGCACACCTTGCTCGCCTCGGCGTCGCAGCCGAGGTAAGGCAGGCCGGCCAGCTCGAGGAAGGATTGCAGATCGCCGGTCTCACCCGGGTAGCCGTGGATACAGGGCACCACGTAATCCACCGGACGGGCCACGCTGTCGAAAGAGAGCAGCTTGTCCAGCCCCAGCTTGCACTCGCGGCCGTCGGCGCTGAGCCAGCGGTCGGCAAACATCTCGACCCGGGTCACTTCCACGCCGGGCAGGAGAGAGAGCTGTTTTTCGAGGAAATTGGCACTGCGCAGCGAGACTTCGTGTTCGGAGCCACCGCCGCCACACAGCAGCAAGACATGGATGTTCTTCATTAGATGTGATCCCTTGGGAAAAGCGGCTTCGCCATCACCATTTAAAACCCAACCGCATTAAAACCGGACGAAGCCAGATACGAAGATAAGTGCGGGCCAGTGTAGCAAGGGAGATCGAGCCTTGTCAGCCGATGGGCGCCCCATCCGCCGACAAGAGCCATAAAAATTCTCGCCTGTGTCAGAAATTGGATGAAAAGAGCTCAGCGCGGCGGATCGAGCCGGCCATTGCCGCTGCCGTTGACCCGAAACCAGCCGGCGATGCTGTAGCGCTCCTGGTTGGCGGGCAGCACCTCGTGGGGGAACTCTTCGGATAGAAACAGCACCAGTCGCCCGCCCCGGGGCGAGACGTCCATCAGAAACTGCTCGTCGTCACCGTACATGCGCAGCACCCCGCCCGCCTCTGGCTGCCAGTCGTTGTTCAAGTAAAACACCGAGGTGAGGCGGCGGTTGGAGCGCCCGGCGAAGGCGTCGCGATGGGTGGCATAGAAGTCACCGCTGCGGTAGCGGGCAAAGTGGGCCTCGTAGTCGAACAACCCCAGCATCAGCATCCGGTTGGCGGCCAGCCGCAGCGCCTCCATCCGTGCGAGGTAATCGGCCACCGGCGCGCCGAGGGAGGCGTCGAGCCAGTGGATCTGATCCCGGCGAATATCGCGGTTGTCCTGATGCAGGGTATCGCGGCCGATCCCCGCCGGTCGCCACTCGTCCGGCAGACAGGCCCTGAGGGCATCCACCTCGGCGGCGGTTAAAAAATCATCCACTATCACCCATCCCCGGGTGTATATGGCGTCCATGACGGCTTGATAGTCCAAGATTGACTCGCAACAAGTGGAAAGAGGGCGCTTTTTAGCGACTTCCCGGCCAAGACACAAACCGGTTTGCTTCTCTTGAGAAGTCCCACCATCAATACGCCATCCGGGCCGCCAAGACCCCCATTATCTCGACCCGATCGCCACTCTGTGATCCGGCGCACTCAATCTGCTCCCAGCAAGGGAGCACTCCGGCTTGCTCCCCGCCGCCGCCCCCGTTAACGTGGTGCAATGTGCCCTGAATGGGCCCACTCAAAGGAGTCTTTCATGTCTTTGCCCGAACTCACCCTGCAACGCCTCGACGGCAGTGAACTGCCGCTCGCCTCCCTCGCGGGCCAGGTCATTCTGGTGGTCAACGTGGCCAGCCGCTGCGGCTTTACCCCTCAATACACGGGGCTGGAGGCACTCTATCGGGAGCTGGGGCCCGAGGGGCTGGTCATCCTGGGCTTCCCCTGCGATCAGTTCGGCCACCAGGAGCCGGGCGATGCCGAGGAGATCGCCCGTTTCTGCTCCCTCGACTATCCGGTCAGCTTCCCCATCATGGCCAAGTGCGAGGTCAACGGCGAACAGGCCCACCCCTTCTATCAGTGGCTCAAGAAGGAGAAGCCGGGTCTGCTGGGGCTGGAGAACGTCAAGTGGAACTTCACCAAGTTCCTGATCGACCGGGATGGTCAGGTGGTGGACCGCTTTGCCCCCACCACCAAACCGGAAAACCTGGTCGCCTCCATCCGCGATCTGCTCTGATTGCCTGAACCTGCCTAATTGAGCGGCCGGTGCGACAGCTACTGCGCAGCGGCCGCGCTTTTGCTATATTACGCCCCCGTTATCACTTTCATCCCGTGGCCGGCCCCGTGCGCCGGTCACCCGCTGAGCCCAAGGCTCACCAGAGGAGTCTCTCTCGAACATGTCATTCAACGAACTGGGTCTGTCCCCGCACATCCTGCGGGCCGTCAAGGAGCTGGGTTACGAACAGCCAACCCCCATCCAGCAGCAAGCCATCCCCGCCATTCTGGCCGGGCAGGACGTGCTCGGCGGCGCCCAGACAGGCACAGGCAAGACGGCCGGCTTCACCCTGCCCATGCTGCAGCGGCTGCTGGCCAACCATGGCCGCGGCCGTCGTCAGGTGCGCGCCCTGGTGCTCACCCCGACCCGCGAGCTGGCCGCCCAGGTGGGCGAGAGCATCATCAAATATGCCCACCACCTGCCGTTTCGCACCCTGATCGCCTACGGCGGTGTCAGCATCAAACCCAATCTGGACGCCATCAAGCTCGGCATCGACATCCTGGTGGCCACCCCGGGCCGCTTGCTGGATCTGCTGACCCAGGGCGCCCTGACCCTGACCGAGCTGGAAGTGCTGGTGCTGGATGAGGCGGATCGCATGCTCGACATGGGCTTCATCCACGACATCCGCCGCATCATGAAGGCCCTGCCCGCCGAGCGGCAGACCCTGCTCTTCTCCGCCACCTTCTCGGACGACATCAAGGCGCTGGCGGACGATCTGCTGAACGACCCGACCCTGATCGAGGTCGACCCCAGCAACACCGCCGCCGAACAGGTGACCCAGCGCATCATCCAGGTCGACCGGGAACGGCGCCGCGAGCTGCTCTCCCACATGATTGGCCGCGGCAACTGGCAGCGGGTACTGGTGTTCGTACGCACCAAGCAGATTGCCGACAGGCTCGCCCAGCAGATGCAAAAGGATGGCCTGGATACCGTCGCCATTCACGGCGACAAGAGCCAGGGTGCCCGCAACCGGGCGTTGGCGGATTTTCGCGAGGGCAAGGTGCGAGTGCTGGTGGCGACCGACATCGCCGCCCGGGGTCTGGACATCGATCAGCTGCCCCACGTGATCAACTTCGAGCTGCCCCAGATGGCGGAGGATTACATCCACCGCATCGGCCGCACCGGCCGCGCCGGTCGTGGCGGCGAGGCCATCTCGCTGGTGAGCCAGGACGAGCTGGGTCAGCTCAAGGCCATCGAGGCGCTGATCGGCCAATCCCTCTCCGTCGAGATCCTGGACGGCTATGAGCCCAGCGGCAAACCGAGCCGGCAGACCCTGCCCGGCAGCAAGCCGGTACAAAATCCGCCGCGCGCCCGTGGTGCCGCCAATGCCAAGGGCGGCAACGGCAAATCCGCTGCAGGCAAGAGCAAGGCAAAGAGCGATGGCGGCAAGAAGCCCGCCCCGGCGCGCAAGCGGGAAGTGGTGGGCGAGGATATCGGCTTTGCCCCCATGCGCCGCCTGCCCAAGGCCCAGCGCGGCGACTATCAGGACAACTCCAACGAGGAGTAAGACACAGTCCTGAACCCGTCATAACAAAAAACCGCCTGAGGGCGGTTTTTTTCATGATTGCGTCACTGGCCTGTCAGTGCCCTCTGTCGCAATGGACATGTGCAGCAACGGATAGGGTCTGCCCTGCCCGTCCAGCGCCGAGCGGCCCACCACCGCGAAGCCCAGGTGGCGATAAAAACCGAGCGCCTGCTCATTTTGCTCATTGACGTCCACCCGGGTCGCCCCCAGCCGGGCGATGGCATCGGCCACCAGCAGGCGACCCACCCCGCCCCCGCGCAGGGCGGGGTCGATGAAGAGCATCTCGATATTGCCCTCGTGCACCCCGCAAAAGCCGGCGATCCCCTGCTCGCTGCGGGCGCAGGTGAGGGCCACGGCGTCAAAGTAATGTTCCAGGATGAGCTCGCGCAGAGGCGCAATCTCCTCCTCCGGCAAAAAGTGGTGAGTGGCGCGCACCGACGCCTCCCACAGCGCGATCAGGGCCTGATAATCCCCGCGCGATGCCTGCTCCAGTCTCATATCGTGCTCACTCAATCGCTTGATTGTTCGGGGCCTGTCCGGTCGTCGCCATGGCGTCGACCTGCTTGAGGACAAACCCCTTCTCGATGCCGGCCTTGAAGCCCAGCCTTTCATAGAGACGGTGGGCTTCATCGCGCCCCTCCCCCGACAGCAGCATCACCTTGTAGCAATCCTGCTGCCAGGCAAGCTCAAGCGCATGGCTCAGCAACTGCCGACTGATGCCCCGGCGCCGAAACGCAGAGGCCGTCACCACGTGCTCTATGATGCCAAACGGCCGGCCACCGTTGGTCAGGGTCGCGACCACGCCAAGCTGGCAGGTGGCGGCCAGCTGGCCATCCACCTCCGCCACCAGCAGGTGAAGGTGCGGCTGAGTCAGCAGGGCCGTCAGCGCCGTGCGGACAGCGTCCGGCGCAAGCGCGGGGTCATGGGGGCGCAACTCCCGATAGAGTGCCATCAGGCCGGTCATATCCTGCGGGGTACAGCACCTTATGAGCGTCATCCTTCCTTCTCCTTGAACCATGGCGACACACCGCCACCCTGGACGAGGGTCGCAAACCTCGGGGGCACCATCCCTGCAAATCGGCAAACGCGCCTCAGCGGGTCTTGACCGCCTGCAGCAGTACCGACATGTCCGGTCCGAAGCGGCGAGCCCTGATGGCCTCGCGGATCGCCGCCTCGTCGTAGCGGCTGGCCGGATAGAGCAGCACGCAGGCGGTGTCGCCGGGCCTCAGGAAGTGAGTCTCGCCAAACGGGGTATAGCGGGTGGCCCCGATGCTGATGAGGGCATGAGCCGGGCGCCCGGCCTGGGCCAGCAGCCCCTGGATGTGCTCGGCCGGCCCCTCGTCCTGCTGATGGTTGAACTTGTCGATGGCCCATGTCAGCAGCTGGCCGTGGAAATAGCTGTAATCCACCGCCGCGCTGTCGACCCCGTAGGGGTGCAGCTCACCGTCCCGCTCCAGATAGCAGGCGATGCGGTAGTCATCGAGCTCGCAGCCGGCGGCGAAGTGGGAAAGGGGCAACAACGCGGGGGCCAGCCCCTTGCTCTCTTCACCCCAGTTTTTCTTCTCGCTGATCTTTCTGGCGTTGGGACGGCGGATGGAGCAGTCGTTGTAGGCACCAAAGGCGCGCGGGTGGATGGCCACCACCTGCTCCCCCGCGTACTCCAGCTCGCACCAGAGCGCCACTTCCGGCTCTATCTGCACTTTCTCATCGCCGCTCACCGCCGCTTCCGGCAAGAAGATGGCATCGCCGCTCAAGGGGAAGACGCCGAGCTGGCCGGGGTGGCCCGGCACGTAGAAGGGGAACAGCGCCTTGGGAGCGCTGGTGTCGCGCACCACCACCGCCACGAAATCCGAGGCCTCGCCGGCCTGCTCCAGATGACCGGCGAAGTTGCCCGCCACCCCGAGTCCGATAAACTTGCTCTCTGCTGTCACTTGCATCTTGCTCACCTGCATCTTGCCAAAGCGAAGGCAGCGGCCCGGCACGGGGCGGCTGCCGCAAACGTGGCGAGGATTAAAACACAGGGGTCTGCCCTCGCCCAGCCTGCACGCCCCATCCTGTGCGCCAGCGCGAACTTTTGCCGGCCGCTCGGCGAGCTTGTGAACAATCGCCATGCCCAAACTCACTCGACCGTGTGTGGCGCCTGCCCTTGATCACGGCAACAAGCGGCGCATTGATCAACCCTGCGCCCCGGAAACAGATCGTTTCCACATCCTGCCGCCTTGCCCCTTGGGCCAGCCCGCCAACTTTGCTAGGCTGCCCGCCATGCCAATCCGCACATTCAAGGATGCCTGTCGATGTCAGCACAGCACTTTCAGGGCCGCTTCGAGGTCGAGTTCAAATACAGGCTCGGCGATGTCGAGGCCTTCACCACGGCCCTCGCCGCCCTCAATCCCGAGGTGATGCTGGAGCGCAACCAGGAGCAGGACACCTACTTCGACACCCCGGACCGCAGCCTGAGCGCGGCGGGCAAGAGCCTGCTGATCCGCGCCATGCAGCCCTCCGGCATCCGGCTCTGGATCGTGAAGGGGCCCGAACCCGATCGCTGTGAGGCGGTCAACATCACCGACGCCGGCAAGGCCATCAGCATGCTGCACACCCTGGGTTACCAGCCGATACTGACCCTTCGCAAAGTGCGCAGCATCTATTTCGTCGGCCCCTTCCATGTCACCCTGGATCACCTGGCAGAACTCGGCGATTTTGCCGAGCTGGCCATCATGACCGATGACGAGGCCCTGCTGCCGTGCTATCGCCAGCAACTGCTGGCCCTAGCCGCCCAGCTCGGGCTGGATCCAGAACGGCTGGAAACCCGCTCCTACCGCACCCTGTGCGAACAAGCCACCACCCCATCACCAGAGAGACGTTCATGATCGACAAACTCGCCTGGCTGACCTTCAAGGATCAGCAACTGCTCTGCGCCCGCTCCCATGGCAAGCACATCTACTACATTCCCGGCGGCAAGCGCGAAGCGGGAGAGAGCGACGAAGCGGCACTGATGCGCGAAATCGAGGAGGAGCTGGCCGTGGCCCTCAAGCCCGACACCCTGGCGTTTGCCTGCGAGTTCAGCGCCCAGGCCGACGGCAAGCAAGACGGGGTCAACGTCAAGCTGCGCTGCTACACCGGCGAGGCTGACGGCACGCCCGTCGCCTCGGCGGAGATCGCCGAGCTGCGCTGGCTCGACAGCCGCCATCTGGCCGAGATCTCCCCGGTTTCCCGGCTGCTGTTTGCCTGGCTGGTCGAACAGAAGCTCATCCGCTGAGGGAAACCCGCCTGGAGGGCGTGATCGGGCGCACCCGGCGAGTGGCAACGACTTGAAATTGGCGGCGGAAACGGCGAGTCTAGCCAGTCATCCTGCCGCCAGTCCCGTTGGCGGCAGGCGCCGTGGCAGACCGGGCCGACGGCGTGAACTTCGTTGACAAGGACTCCTGATGGACATAGTTGAGGTTGATACCACCCAGGGCATCAAGCCTGCCCTTATCACTTTGCTGCAAGACAGCGTGGCCAGTGGCGCCTCGGTGGGCTTCCTGCCGCCGCTGACCGAAGAGCAGGGGCTCGTCTATTGGCAGGGCATAGAGACGGAGCTGGCCGCGGGCAGCCGCCGGCTCTGGGTCGCTTTTGAGCAACACCAGCTGGTCGGTGCCCTCCAGCTCTCGCTGTGCACCAAGGCCAATGGCCGTCACCGCGCCGAGGTGGAAAAACTGATGGTGCACAGTCTCCACCGTGGCAAGGGGGTCGGCCGTGCCCTGATGGCCAGCATGGAGCAAGGGGCCAGAGAGGCCGGCCGTAGCCTGCTGGTGCTCGACACCCGGGTGGGCGATGCCGCCTCCCGCCTCTATCGCCAGCTGGGCTACCAGGAGGCGGGCCAGATCCCCGCCTTTGCCCGCAGTGCCGACGGCACCCTGGCGGCCACCCTCTTCTTCTACAAGCAACTTTGAGCCGCGCACCATACCTCCACTGAACCGCCGCGCCCTCCCCATGGAGGGCGCGTTGCGTTGCCCTACACCTTGCCCTTCAAAAACAATCAAACAGGCCAGATGGATTAATTCTGTTCCAACTGCAGCCCCATTTGAGCGTCATTTCTCCTTCACCTCACGCCAGACGAGGCGTATGGTGTGGCAGAAAGACCCGTTTGCATACCAACCGAGTACCGCTCACTGCCTTGAGGAATACTGCATGTCTATCCTGCCTCGTACCGTCACCTCCCCCAAAAAGTTCATCATCGGCCACGATCTGCTGCCCCAACTCCATGATCATGTAAAAGATTTCGGCGACAATGCCCTGCTCGTCAGCGACGAATTCATTCTGGAGCGGGTACGGGAAGAGGCGCTGGCCGGCCTGCTGCAGGCCGGCCTGAAGGGTGCGGTCGAGAAGTTCAACTACGAGTGTACCGACATCGAGATCCGCCGCCTGTGCGATCTGGCCGAACAACAGGGGGCCAACGTCATCGTCGGCATCGGTGGCGGCAAGACCCTGGACGTCGCCAAGGCGGTGGCCTTCTATCTGCGCCGCCCGGTGGTGCTGTTTCCCACCATCGCCTCCACCGATGCCCCCTGCACCGCCCTCGCGGTGATCTACAACCCGGCCGGCGAGTTCGAGCGCTATCTGTTCCTGCCCCAGAACCCGGACGTGGTGATCGCTGACACCGCCATCATAGCGGCGGCCCCCGCCCGCTTCTTCGCCGCCGGCGTGGGCGATGCACTCGCCACCTATTTCGAGGCCCGCGCCTGTTACCGGGCCGACGGCATCAATCTGGTGGGCAAGCGCCCCTCCCGCACCGGCCTCGGGCTGGCCCGGCTCTGCTATGAACTGCTGGGGGAGAACATCGAGCTGGCGATGGACGCGGTGCGCCACCATGTCACCACCCCGGCGCTGGAGCAGACCATCGAGGCCACCATCTATCTGAGTGGCGTAGGCGCCGAGGCGGGCGGCCTGGCGGCTGCCCATGCGGTCAACAACGGCATGTCGGTGGTGCCAGCTCTGCACCGGGCCCAGCATGGTGAGAAAGTGGTGTTCGGCCTGCTCACCCAGCTGGTGCTCGAGCGCGCCCCCCAGGCCGAGCTCGACGAGGTGATGCGCATCATCCAGCTGGCCGGCCTGCCCATGACCCTGCAAGAGATGGGGCTGAGCCAGTTTGTGGAGAGCGAGTGGCGTCAGGTGGCCAAGCTTGCCTGCGATCCCCTCGACACCATGGGCAACATGCCGATGAGCGTCAACGAGCAGGATGTATACCACGCCATGATCGCGGCCAATGCCATGGCCGAGCGCTACCGGGCCCGTCACCCACGCACCTGACCGGCACTCAAGTAACATCGTGATCAAACCGGCAAGGTCGGCCCCAGTGGCCGGCCTTGTCATTCCCCATCCGACCTGCTGCAATGGCCCCTTTCCCCTTGGGACAAGGAGTCACCATGATATTGGAAGTCGCCCATCTGCAGGTCATCCCTGGTCAGGCTGCCGCCTTCGAGCTGGCATTTTCGCAGGCCCAACGCATCATCAGCACCATGCCGGGCTATAGCGGACACCAGCTCCAGCGCTCGCTGACCTATCCTCACCGCTATCTGCTGCTGGTCAACTGGCAGCGCCTCGAAGATCACACCCAGGGCTTTCGTGGCTCACCCCAATACCAGCAGTGGAAGGCCCTGCTCCATCACTTCTACGATCCCTTCCCCACGGTCGAGCACTACCGACAGGTCACGCTGGATGAGGAAGAACTGCGGGAACAGGCACACGGTCAGAGCTGAACCGGATGCCTGGCGTCAGGAACAAGGTGGCGGCATGGCATCGTTTGGTGTGCCATCACCTAAGCGGCACCGGGGATGGGCTGTTAACTGAGAGAGAAGTGATGAGGGTGATCAGGAGGCTGTGCTGAGCGCGGATCATCCGCGCCCAGACTAGGCCCCCGATGGGAAGATCAGGCCAGCCGCTCGGCCCGCGCCTTGATCAAGGGGGCGGCAAAGGCCTCCTGGGCTGCAATCAGCTGCAACTCATAGGCATCGGCCTGCCAGGTGTGCAGCAGTACCGTATCCACTGCCGCATTGGTGCGCTCGAACGCGCTGACGGCATCGTAACCCGCCTGCAGATTGGCCAGCATCAGCGCGCTGATAAGATCCCCCACGCCCACCGGCTGGCGGGCAAACTCGTAGAGCGGACGAGCAATCAGATAATCCCCCTCGGGGGTAGCCAGCAGCATCTCGAAGCGGCCCGGCTCGCGGGCGGCTCGCCCAAGGTGCTTGACCAGCACCATCTTCACCCCGCGAGCCAGCAGCTGATGGGCCGCGGCCCGGGTCTGCGCCAGATCGGTCAGATGGACGTCGCACAGGGTCTCCAGCTCCAGCAGATTGGGGGCCATGACATCAGCCACCGGCAGCGCCTTCTCGGTCAAAAAGCGGGTCACCCCAGGGGCGACTATGCACCCTTTCTCCGGGTGGCCCATCACGGGATCGCAAAAATAGATGGCGGCAGGATTGGCGGCCTTGACCGCGGCCACCACCGTCAGGATCTCGTCTCCCTGCTCCGCCGAGCCGAGATAACCACTCAGCACCGCATCGCAGTGTCCCAGCACACCGATGTCCGAGAGCCCCATGCACAGGGCGCTGATATGCCCTGCAGGCATGGCCATCCCCTGCCAACCGGCCGCATATTGGGTATGGTTGGAGAACTGCACCGTGTTGATGGGCCATACCTCCATACCTAGACGGCGCATGGGGAATACGGCAGCGCTGTTGCCGGCACAGCCGAACACCACGTGGGACTGGATAGAGAGAATGCGTTTCATCGACATCACCGCAGAGAAGAGTCAGGGGAAAGGCGCAATATATCGGATGAAGATATTGAACTTCCACCCTTGATCAGCACAAACCCTTATTTGATCTGCTAAAGCCTCGAGGAGACACGCGTTGTCACCCACATCCCTCCCCCTCTTTACTGCCATGCTAAAGCCCGAGACAGCGGATGCTACCGGTGTGGTTTCAAATGGTGATGAAACATTCTTGCTTGATGGCATATAAGCTTAATAAATCCGCTCTTTTTGTTGAACCGTGCGATGGCATGCGAACAGGCAGATGACCGGATGCAACCCTGGCCTCAACAAGGCTGCAAGGCTCTGTATTGAAGGCGGCAACGGCATCGGCACAAGGGATGAGATCTCGGGCCGACCAAAGGCAGGATCGGGCTGGTCGGCCCGATCCGGTTTATCAGGGGCGAGCGAAGTGGTAGACCCAGCCCTCGTCCAAAGCCATCTCGGCGGGCGGCGCCACCAGTGCCGGCAACAGGGAGACGCTCCCCTTGGCGGCGTATTGCAGCGCCATCAGGGCGCAGATGGCGGCATCGTAGCGATCGGTTCCCGCCGTCACATCGGCCGGCAGATGCGGCAGCAGCTCGGCGCGCACCGCCGATGCCTTGCCCCCCGTCTTGGCAAGCGCGGGATAGACCTCCAGCACGGCGCGATCGGCCTCAGCCTGCTGCTTGGGCACCAGTTGCAAGTCGGCCAATCGGGGCAACATGGCCAGCGCCAGGGTCGCGTTGTTGCCGAGCCTGTCGAAGGTGGCCGAGAGGGGTTTCTTGCCGTATTGCTCATGGAGCCAGCGCTCACAGTCCCGGTAGGCATAAGGGTTGTCTATCTCGCGCTGAGGCACGGCGCACTCGGTCGCCCTCCCCGACAGCAGTTCGCCCAAGGCGCGAGGAAACGCCAGCGGCGCGTCGATCCCCAGCGCCAGCTGCGGGCAGGCCAGCACCTGCAGCAGGTGGATCTCGTCGTGCAGCGCCGGGCGCAGCAAGGCATCCAGATCCGGCGCAACCCTCGAGCTCAGCCGAAACAGGGGCGATACGCCAAACCAGTGCAGCCGCTGTTCACGCGCCTGCCACCCCACCACGGCCACGGCCTGGGCACTGCCCTGCCAGCCTCTTACGTCCCAGCCGATGCCGATGGCATCCATGTGTTCCATTGTCATGCCAGTGTCACCTCTGCACGCTATCAATGCTGCACAGGGTAATGGCTGGCGCCCCTAAAGCAAGGCTGGCGGCGCGGCTTAGAAGGATTTCTTGAAATTGATCAGCGGCAAGATGGGGAAAACCCCGTTCTCGGCGTAGTTGGCGAGGCCGATCTGCAGACCGTCCAGGTGCTTGGTGGCATTGATGAAGCCCAGCTGGAAAGTGGTGCGCTCGGCATAGTTGACGAAGCCAACGTTGGCCAGGGCATTGCCCTTGGCGATATTGACGGCCCCCCAGTTGAGACCCTGCACATTGTTGGTCAGGTTGACGAAGCCAAGGTTGACCCCCTTGTCCTGACCCTCGTGCCAGTTGAGTGCGTTGATCGCCACCCCGCCAAACTGGTGGCGTACCCGGCCGGCACCGAAAAAAACGCCAAGCTGCAGACCGGTGAATTGATCCACGTCGGAGAGGGCGATGACGGGCAGATCGATCCCCTTTACCTGACCGGTGCGACCATAGAGAACAGAGGCTCTCGCCCCCTCGACCTGATGAGACGCGGGCAGATTGACGCCGGGCAGGGAGAGCTGGACTGGGGTACTGGCGTGGGCAACGCCGCCAAGGGCAACAGACCCCAGGGCAAGCAACAGGCGGGCAGGTTTCATCGGTGCATTCCTCGAGGCTCAGGGAGTGCATCAGCCTACCAGCCCTGTGGCCCGCTAACGAGGCCGAAGCGAGCTGGCTGCGTCACCCCTCGTCTGAATCCGGCCAATCAGACTGGACAGACCAGAGTCAACATTTCGCCAAAAATTAACATTTATATTATTTACATCAAGCCTCATTTGATAACACAATGCTTAAACGTACGTTTGAACAGAGCAAGCGATACGCAACGACTTGAGGATGTAGTCGCACAGTTGTAACCCAACCCGGGCCATAGGCCCTTTTGCAATACCTTCTGCCAACCACGGAGACGCGCGATGAATATGGACGTAATCAAGACCTTTACCGAGCAGATGCAAGGCTTTGCTGCCCCCCTCACCCGTTACAACCAGCTGCTGGCCAGCAACATCGAACAGCTGACCCGGCTGCAGCTGGCCTCCGCCAACGCCTATGCCGAGCTGGGGCTGAACCAGCTGCAGGCTGCCGGCAAGGTGCAGGATGCCCAGAGCCTGGCGGCCCTCGGCACCGTCCAGCTGGAGACCGCCAGCCAGCTCTCCCGCCAGATGCTGGACGACATCCAGAAGCTCAACGCCCTCGGCCAGCAGTTCAAGGACGATCTGGATGCCCTGACTGCCGACGGCATCAAAAAGAGCACGGGCAAGGCCTGATATCCCCCTGGCTGCCCGTTGCGGGCAGCCACATCTCCCCATGCTCCGTCACGACAGGCTCGCCCTGCGCCGGGGATGGGTGAAGGAGAGAACATGAGCCAATCATCTTACGGCCCGCTGTTCGAGGCCCTGGCCCACTACAACGACAAGCTGCTGGACATGGCCAAGGCGCAGACCGAGCGTACCGCCCAGGCCCTGCTGCAAACCAATCTCGACGATCTCGGCCAGGTGCTGGAACAGGGCAGCCAGCAGCCCTGGCAACTGATCAATGCCCAGATGAACTGGTGGCAGGATCAGCTCAAGCTGATGCAACACACCCTGCTCAAGAGCGCAGGCCAGCAGAGCGAGCCGGTCATCGCCCCGGAGCGCAGCGATCGCCGCTTCAAGGCCGATGCCTGGAGCGAGCAGCCCATTTATGACTACCTCAAGCAATCCTATCTGCTGACCGCCAGACACCTGCTGGACTCGGTGGATGCCCTCGAAGGGGTGCCCCAGAAGAGCCGGGAGCGACTGCGTTTCTTTACCCGCCAGTACATCAACGCCATGGCCCCCAGCAACTTTCTGGCTACCAACCCGGAGCTTCTCAAGCTCACCCTGGAGTCAGACGGCCAGAACCTGGTGCGCGGGCTGACCTTGCTGGCCGAAGATCTGGAGCGCAGCGCCGATCACCTCAACATCCGCCTGACCGACGAATCCGCCTTCGAGCTGGGCCGTGATCTCGCACTGACCCCGGGCCGGGTGGTGCAACGCACCGAGCTGTATGAGCTCATCCAGTACAGCCCGACCACGGAGACGGTGACCAGGACGCCGGTGCTGATCGTGCCGCCCTTCATCAACAAGTACTACATCATGGACATGCGGCCCCAGAACTCCCTGGTGGCCTGGCTGGTTGCCCAGGGCCAGACGGTGTTCATGATCTCCTGGCGCAACCCGGGTCCGGCCCAGGCCGACATCGATCTCGACGACTACGTGGTGGACGGCGTCATCGCCGCGCTGGATGGCGTGGAGGCGGCCACCGGCGAGCGGGAAGTGCACGGCATCGGCTACTGCATCGGCGGTACCGCCCTCTCCTTGGCCATGGGCTGGCTGGCCGCTAGGCGCCAGAAGCAGCGGGTTCGCTCCGCCACCCTGTTCACCACCCTGCTCGACTTCTCCCAACCAGGGGAACTTGGCATCTTTATCCACGAGCCCATCATTGCGGCGCTGGAAGCCCAGAACGAGGCCAAGGGCATCATGGATGGGCGCCAGCTGGCGGTCTCCTTCAGCCTACTGCGGGAGAACAGCCTCTACTGGAATTACTACATCGACAGCTACCTCAAGGGGCAGAGCCCGGTGGCGTTCGATCTGCTGCACTGGAACAGCGACAGCACCAACGTGGCGGGCAAGACCCACAACAGCCTGCTGCGCCGGCTCTATCTGGAGAATCAGCTGGTGAAGGGGGAGCTCAAGATCCGCCACACCCGCATCGATCTCGCCAAGGTGAAGACCCCGGTGCTGCTGGTGTCGGCCATGGACGATCACATCGCCCTCTGGCAGGGCACCTGGCAGGGCATGAAGCTGTTCGGTGGCGAGCAGCGCTTCATCCTGGCCGAATCGGGCCACATCGCCGGCATCATCAATCCGCCGGATGCCAACAAGTACGGCTTCTGGCAGAACGACGGAGAAGCCGCCAGCCCCGAGGCGTGGCTCGCCGGCGCGACCCACACCCCGGGTTCCTGGTGGCCGCAGATGGCAGCCTTCATCCAGAGCCGGGAAGAGGATCCCGCCCCCATCCCCGCCCGCATCCCGAGCGAAGGACTGGAGGCGGCCCCCGGTGGCTACGTCAAGGTACGGCTCAATCCGGTCTTTGCGCCGACACCCGAGGAGGAGCCCGCATGAGCACGCTCCCCTTCGAGATGGGCCAAAAGGCCAGCCTGACCAAGCGGTTTGGGGCGGCAGAGGTCGCGGCCTTTGCCGGGCTGTCGGAGGATTTCAATCCGCTGCACCTGGATCCCGCCTTCGCCGCCACCACGCCGTTCGAGCGCCCCATCGTGCACGGCATGCTGCTGGCCAGCCTCTTCTCGGGGCTGCTGGGCCAGCAGCTACCGGGCAAGGGCACCGTCTATCTCGGTCAAAGCCTCGCCTTCAAGCAGCCGGTGTTTGTGGGGGATGAGGTGACGGCAGAGGTGGAGATCATCGCCCTGCGCAGCGACAAGCCTATCATCACCCTGGCCACCCGCATCCTGACGGCAACCGGCGCCATCGCCGTCAGCGGGGAAGCCGTGGTGAAGTTTGGCTGAACGCGGTTTGCCCCATGATCTCAGTCAGCCCGGCCAGTGCCGGGCTGACTGCTATGGCGCGTTCCCCCAAAATGCTCTTGCAAGCCACTACTGCCCGCAGACAGCCTCCCTTGCCCTTTCCTTGACGGCCCGAACTGCCTAGAATAATCGCCCTGCTGTTTCAGCCATTTATCCACGAGAGGATTTTCCATGGAGACGTTTCTGCTCGAAGGGCACCCCTTTATTGCCCTGTGTGACCTTATCAAGCATCAGGGGTGGGCTGATTGTGGCGGCGCAGCCAAGGCGCTGATCGCCGACGGCCTGGTGGAGGTAAACGGTCAGGTGGAGACCCGCAAGCGCTGCAAGATAGTGGCCGGCCAGGTAGTCAACTTCAACGGCATGAAGGTAGTCGTGAAAGAAGGCGTCAGCCCCGAGATCCTCTGACCTCGCTTGAATCTTGAATAAGGGCGCCGACGCGCCCTTTGGCATTCAGCTGGCCTTGATCGACAGGGTCAGCACGAAGCGCGCCATCGCCTCATCTCCGTTCAGTGACGGACAGGTGGCCACCACCTGGATGGGGCGGTTGATGCGTTGACCGCTGGCCAGCGACTCGTCGATCATGGCGTCGATCTCCTCCCCGGCCGCGCAGTCAAACTGCACATCCCCCTCGGGCCGCTTCAGAAACTCCCCCTGCACATCCTTGAAGGCGAAGTGCACCTTCTTGCGCCGCTGCCGCCCCTTCTCCATCACCAGCAGACCGCCCACCAGATCGGCGCCGGTGGCCAGCGCGCCAAAGTACATGCTGCCCAGGTGGTTGCGGGTGCGCCAGCCAAGCGGAATGCGGATGCGCAGCGCCCTGGCGCTCATCTCTTCGATGACGGGGGCACAAAAACCGATAACGGGAATGTAGTGCCAGGCAAAGAGCCGCAGCGCCAGGTTGGCCTTCAAACGTTGCAAATCCATATGCGAACTGATCCGATGAGTTGATGTAAACAATATGTTGCCAGCATGGCTGGCGTTCGACAAGGGCGCGGATCACGCTTGCCGCCATTTCTCCAGCCCAAAAAAAGAGGGAACCGCAATGGTTCCCTCTGCTCGTTCCTGTGGCTGTCAGGCCCGCTTCTCTTCGAGCCAAGCCCCCTGGCTCTGCATCTCGAACAGCTGGGCATAGTGGCCGCCCAGCGCCATCAGCTCGCCATGGGTACCCCGCTCGTTCACCTGACCGCGCGAGAGCAGCAGGATCTCGTCCGCGTCGACGATGGTCGAGAGGCGGTGGGCGATGGCGATGGTAGTGCGGCCACGGCGCGCCGCCGCCAGCGCCGAAGAGAGGGCCAGTTCGGTCTGGGAGTCCACGCTGGCGGTCGCCTCGTCCAGAATGAGGATGCGCGGATCTCCCACCAGGGCGCGGGCAAAGGAGAGCAGCTGACGCTGGCCGGCGGAGAGGTTCTTGCCCCCCTCCTCCATCAGGGTGTTCAGCCCCTCCGGCAGGCTCAGCACGAACTCGGCCAGCTGTACCTCGGTCAGCGCCTGCCAGAGCTGCGCATCAAGGATGCCATCGCGGCCGAGCCGCAGGTTTTCGGCCAGGGTGCCGACGAAGATAAAGGGATCCTGCTGCACCAGCCCGATGCTGCGGCGCACCGCCGAGAGCGACAGACTCGCCATCGGGTGATCATCGAAACGGACGGTGCCCTGATCCAGCGGGTAGAAACCCATCAGCAGGCTGATGATGGTGGACTTGCCGCTGCCGGTGTGGCCCACCAGCGCCAGCATCTGGCCCGGTTTGGCGGTAAAGCTTACGTCCCGCAGCACCAGCTGCTCGCCATCGTAGGAGAAGCTCACCCGCTCGAAGCTCACCTGCCCCTTGAGTGGGCGCATCTCGCCTGCGGTGCTCTCGCGCGCTTCATCGAGCAGGGCAAAGACCCGCTCCCCGGCCACCATGGCCTGCTGCAACTGGTTGAGCTGGTTGGTCATCTCGATGAGCGGCTCGATCATCCGCCCCAGATAGCTGATGAAGGCGTAGAGCACCCCCACCTGGATGGCGCCCTCCGCACTCAGTCCCTCGCGGGCAAACAGCGCCAACAGGCCGATCAGCACCATCATGTAGAAGAGATCGATGAGCGGGCGCAGCAAAATGCCGTTGATCTTGAGGCTCTTGAGGCGCGCCGCCCAGTGCTGCTGGTTCACCTCGGCAAAGACGTTGGCGAAGTGGCGCTCCTGCACCATGGCCTGAATGACCGGCATCCCCTGCAGCGACTCGTTGAGGCGGCTGTTGATATCGGAGAGCAGGCTGCGGGTCGCTCGCACCACGGGTACGCTCAGTTTCTGATAGAGCCACATCACCCCGCCCACCGCCGGCAGCAGGCAGGCACACACCAGCATCAGCCGCAGATCCAGCAGCGCCATGGAGATGAGGATGCCGCACAGCAGCACCACCTTCTGTACCAAGAGCCCTATCACCTGCACATAGAGGTTCATGATCGCCTCGGTGTCGTTGGTGATGCGGGAGATGAGCGAGCCGGAGCGGTGCTGGTCAAAGTAGCGGGCCGGCAACCGGATGGCGGTGGCAAATACCTGCTCGCGCAGACGCTGCACCACCGACTGGGCGATGCGGTTGAAGCGCAGGGACTGCAGGTAGAAACCGGCCGCAGACAATACCTGCAGACCGAGATAACCGGCGGCAATGGCCGCGATGGCAGGCCACACCAGCTGGCGCGGCGCCAGATAGTCGTCGATGAACAGCTTGATCAGCAGGGGACCGGCCACTTCGGCGCCGGTGGCCAGCAGCAGGCAGATCCCGGCCTGAATGAGCCAGCGCGGGTAACGGGCACAGTACCCCAGCAGTCGTTTGATGGTCGGGTTCACAGGCGCTCCTCCACGTCTTGTTTCAGCAGCTGATGACGAGGCACCAGGCTGGCATACCAGCACTCAGGCTCAGCGCCACACCGAGTGAAGACGCGCTTGATGAGTGGACTCACAGGCTCTCCTCCACGTCTTGCTCGAGACGCTGATAACGGACCATGTCCGCATACCAGCCGTTGTGGGCCATCAGGGTGCCGTGGCGACCCCGCTCACTGACATGGCCCTGCTCCAGCACCAGGATCTCGTCAGCCTGCTCCACCGCCGTCATCCGGTGGCTGACCAGGATCAGGGTCCGTTTGTGGGCCTTGAGGGCGTGCAGGATCTGCTGCTCGGTGTGGGCATCCACCGCCGAGAGGGCATCGTCCAGCACCAGGATCGGCGCCTCCAGCAGCAGGGCGCGGGCGATGGCGAGCCGCTGTTTCTGGCCGCCGGAGAGGGTCACCCCCTTCTCCCCCACTTCGGTCTCATAGCCCTTGGGAAAGCGGCTGATGTCATCGTGCACGCAGGCGATGCGTGCCACCCGCTCAATCTCCTCCCAGCTCGCATCGGGGCGGCCGAGGGCGATGTTGGCGGCGATGGTGGTGGAGAAGAGGAACGGCTCCTGCGGCACATAGGCAAACTGGCTGCGCAGCTCACCCAGCGCCAGTTGCGAGATGGGCACCTCCCCCATGCGGATCTCCCCCGCGGTGGGGTTGGCCAGCCGCATCAACAGCTTGAGCAGGGAACTCTTGCCCGCGCCGGTGCGCCCGACGATCCCCAGCATACCGCCGGCTTGCAGGGTGAACTCCACATTGCGCAGCAGGGTGCGCTGCTCGAGCTGGTAGCTGAGCACCACGGCACGCAGCGGAAAGGCCGAGGCCAGCGCCACCGGATGGGCCGGCTCTTCGATATCGCTGCGCTCGGCCAGCAGGCTCTCGATCCGCGAATAGGCGGCGCTGCCGCGCTCGATGATGTTGAACAGCCAGGCGATGGCGAACATGGGCCAGATCAGCTGACCGAGGTACATGGTAAAGCTGGTGAGCTCCCCCAGGGTCAGCTCGTCACGCAGCACCAGGGCGCTGCCGCCCGCCACTGCGAGGAAGTAGGAGCAGCCGATACACAGGTAAATCACGGGGTCGAACTTGGCATCAATACGGGCCACCGCCATGTTGCAGGCGCCCGCCTCCCGGGTCAGTTCGGCAAAGCCGCGATCTTCGAGCGACTCCACCGCGTAGGACTTGAGCACCCGCACGCCGGAGAGCGCCTCCTGGGTCTTGTTGTTGAGCCGGGAGAAGGCCCCCTGCGCCGCCTTGAACTCCTTGTAGATCTGGGTGCCGAAGCGGTTCATGAAGAACGCCATCACCGGCAGCGGCAACAGGGAGAGCAGGGTCAGCTGCCAGGAGTACTGGCTGCACATGATGGAGAGCACCAGGATCCCGACGATCATGGAGTCCACCAGGGTCAGCACCCCTTCCCCGGCGGTCATCTCCACCGCCTGGATGTCGTTGGTGGCGTGGGCCATCAGATCGCCGGTGCGGTGGCGCTGGTAAAAATCCGGGCTCATGCGGGTGAAGTGGCCAAAGAGCCGGTTGCGCAGCACATAGGCCAACCGGTAGGAGGCACCAAACAGCATGACCCGCCACACGTAGCGCAGCAGATAGATGAGCAGACCCAGGCCGAACAAGCCGGCCAGATAACCGGTCAGGGTGGCGCTGTCCAGCGACCCTTTGGCGATGCCATCCACCACCCAGCCCACCACCTTGGGCGGGATCACGGTCAACAGGGCCACCATCATCAACAGCGAGATGGCGACCAGATAACGCTGCCACTGCTCCTTGAAGAACCAGCCCAGCCTTGCAAATACGCTCACGTAGATATCCTTTGTCGCGGCAAGCCGAGGCTGCCGCCCGTCATGGAAAGCCCAATGCAATCGCCCCCGGCTGGGGGCGATACGAGGAGGTCATGATAGCCTGAAGCAGAAGGCTTGAGAATTATTGCTATTTCACTTGTTACAACAAACGATCATCGCGCTGTTCAAAGGCACCATACGATGCTTCATGCTGCTCTCCGGTCAGCAGGAAGTGAGACACCTCCTCCCGGGTCAGACTGAAGACCTGCTGCAACTGCTCCAGATCCTGCTCGGTGAGCTCTTCCTGCTGGCGCAGTCGCCACTCCAGCTCGCCGGCGAGGATCTGCAGGCGGGAGGCGGAGATGTTGGCGGAAACCCCCTTGAGGGTATGCAGCAACCGGCAGGCGATGTCGGGCTGCTGGCGACGCAGGGCGGAGCGGATCTCCCACAGGTCGTCCTTGTGCTCCGACATGAACAGCTTGAACAGGATCTGCAGCGCCTCCTTGTCCTGCTCCAGCCGTCTGAGGGCATCTTCCAGATCCAGCACCCCCATCAGGTCGGGCGGCTTCACCTCCAGCGGCACCAGCCGCTCGCCGCTGGCGCTCTTCACCCACTGCAACAGGTTGTTGTAGAGATCGAGCTTGCTGACCGGCTTGGTAACGTAGCCGTTCATCCCCACGCCGAGGCAGCGTTCCCTGTCTCCCGGCATGGCGCTGGCCGTCAGGGCGATGATGGGCACATCGTGCTTGTCGACCATCTTGCGGATCTGGCGGGTGGCATCCAGCCCGTCCAGCACCGGCATCTGCAAGTCCATCAGGATCACGTCGAATGGCTGCTCGGCCACCCGCTCGACCGCCTCCCGGCCGTTGCCCACCACGGTCACCAGGGCATCGACCCGGCGCAGATATTCGATGATGAGCTGCTGGTTGACCCGGTTGTCCTCCGCCAGCAGCACCCGGATGCCTTGCAGCAGCTCGCGAAAATGCTGCTGATCGCCCTGCACCTCGGCCTGGCGGAACTGCTGATCGTGTGAACTGCCGTTGAGCAGCTCGTCCACCTTGGCCAGCAGGGCATTTTCGGTCATCGGCTTGGGCAGAAAATGGGTCAGCCCCATACTCTCCATCCGCCCGTGCAACCCCTCCTTGGCCCAGGCACTGGTCATCAGGATGGGCAGCCGGCGCCACTGGCTGTGCTGATACATCTCGAGCGCCAGATCCAGCCCATCCTCCTGCCCCATGCGCCAGTCGAGAATGGCCAGCCGGACGTTCTGCCCCTCTTCCCGCAGCACCTGACGCGCCCGCGAGAGGCTGTTGACCGCCATCACCCTGGCCCCTGCCCGGCCCAGGATATCCTTGGCCAGGTCAAGCACCAGCTCGTTGTCATCCATCACCAGCACCAGCGGCTGATTCTCAAAGAAGACCCGCCGTCCGGAGACGCCATACACCGCCTTGGTCATGGGGATCTCGAACTGGAACACCGAGCCCGCACCCGGTTTGCTCTGCACCGTGATCCGTCCTCCCATCAGCTCCACCAGCCGCTGGGAGATGTTGAGGCCAAGCCCGGAGCCGCCATATTTGCGAGTGTTGCCCGCTTCCAGCTGGGTGAAGGGCTGGAACAGCTGGGCCTGTTTCTCCTCGGCAATGCCGATGCCGGTGTCGCGCACGCTGAAACGCACCTGCATGGGATGGGGGTTGACCAGGGTGATGGACACCTCCACCTCGCCCCGCTCGGTAAACTTGATGGCGTTGTTGACCAGATTGACCAGCACCTGACCGAGGCGCAGCGGGTCGCCGCGCAGAAAGTCGGGCACCGCCGGCGACTTGTTGATGATGACCTCGACATGCTTGCGTTCGGCCAGATCGGCGAACATGCCCGCCAGCGAGTCGATCTGCTCGCTGAGATCGAAGTCGATCTCCTCCAGCGTCAACTTGCCGGACTCCACCTTGGTCAGATCCAGAATGTCGTTGATGAGCAGCAGCAAGGTATCCGATGAGGATTTGATCTTGCTGAGATAATCGCGCTGCTGTTGATCCAGCTCGGTCTGCAGTGCCAGCGAGCTGAAGCCGATGATGGCGTTCATGGGGGTGCGGATCTCGTGGCTCATGTTGGCCAGAAAGTCGCTCTTGGCCTGGGCCAGCAAACCGGTCTGACGCGACAGCTCGCTCAACTTCTGGTTCCGCCGCCACAGGGTCACCGCCACCAGTCCGAAGCAGAGCATGGCGCCCCCCAGCACCATCAGGTAGAAGCGGCTCTTGAGGGAGGAGGCCTGTTCCATCTTGCTCTGTTTCCAGCGCGACAGCCCCTCCAGCTCGTGCATGTCGATGACCTGGTTGCGCAGCACGTGATACGCCACGACCTGATGGCTGACATCCTCGCTCAGCTGGGCCAACCCGACTACCTCGGGATAAGCGGGATAGGCTGTCTTGAGACGGCGCTGCAGGGCCTGCAACTGCTGTTGCTCGCCCTTGTCCCAGCTGCGTTTGAGGTAATTGCTGAGCTGGGCCAGCTCGGTCAGATCGATGGCCAGCGGAGCGTCCGCCGGCAGGGTTGACAGCAAGCCGTTCAGCTGCTTTTGAAAGGGCTGCTCTATGTACTCGATCGCCATCTCCATGGAGTAGAGCTTGGCGAGATCAAGCAGATAGCTGTCGATATCGTGCAACAACGATTGAGAGTGGGGATTGTCGGCCGAGTCGGGGTCGTTGCGCACCTGCCGCACGAAACTGTCGAGGTTGCTCGACAACTGATTGAGACGCTGCTGTACATTGCCGTCGTTGGCCTTCTCGCGCCCCAGCAGATAGACGGTATCGGTATTGACCCGGTTGAGGATCAACTCCGCCGCCACGCTGAGCTCCGAGGCTTTCTGCTGCTGGCTGAGCAGTTGCCAGCAATAGCCGGAAAACGCCAGCAGCGATACGATGATCAGGCTAAGTACAACACGATTGACCCGTGTCACATTATTCATCCCGTCTCGATTCTCATGTCATGGCCATGCATCCACCGACATCACGTCGCTATGGGATCACTGGCTGTGAAAGATAATTGACTGCTATGTTACCGTTACTCTGCCCTGACAGTGCAATAAAGATGTTGCAGGGCTTATGCATACAGGAATCAATTATGTCATTTATCACTACCTATTGTAGCCATTGCTTCACCAGGAACCGCCTGCCCGAGGAGAAGGTGGATTCAAACGCGAAGTGTGGTCGCTGCAAGAGCGGACTGTTCGCCACCACCCCGGTCACCGGTCAGGAGCAGCAATTCGATACCCTGATCCAGTCCGACATCCCGGTCGTGGTCGACTTCTGGGCCAGCTGGTGTGGACCATGCCTTCAATTTTCACCTGTTTTTCAACAAGTTGCCAGTGAGCTTGAGCCAAAAATCCGCTTCGTCAAGGTCGATACCGAGCAACAGGCCGCCATTGCGGCCCGCTACGCCATTCGCAGTATCCCCACCCTGATGGTATTCAAGCAGGGCAAGATGCTGGCTCAGCGCAGCGGCTCCCTGCCCCCCAGTCTGTTCAAGGAGTGGCTTGCCTCCTTCCTGAACAGCCACAAATGATACCAATTTGTTTAATTTGTGTTTTATTTATGTTTTAACTTGTCTTGACTCTGTGAGTCTCGGCATGCTTTGACCAGATCCCCCTGTTTCAAACGGGGGGATGAATGTAATCTCGGCAACACAACAACAACCATAAATTAACCGAGAGAACGATATGCACACATCTGCAGTACCCTCTACTACCCCATCACGCTGGCTGGACGTCAAATCCGGGATCGTCATCCTGGATGTCCTGCTGCTCTGTGCCATGCTCGCCTGGCTGCCGTTTGACCCCAACGTCAACAAGGGGCTGGGGATACTGGTCTTCATCGCCATTCTCTGGCTGACCGAAGCAGTCAACATCACCATCACGGCCCTCTCCATCCCGGTACTTGCCACCCTGCTCGGGGTGTTTGACATGAGCAAGTCCCTGACGGATTTTGCCAACCCGGTGCTGTTTCTCTTCTTCGGCGGCTTCGCACTGGCTGCAGCCCTCTCCAAACAAGGGCTGGATACCCAGATCGCCGCCAAGGTGATGCAGCTTGCCAAGGGTCACCTTGGCTGGGCTGCCATCGTACTCTTCACCATCACGGCCGCCCTCTCCATGTGGATCAGCAACACCGCCACCGCCGCCATGATGATGCCGCTGGCCCTCGGCATGCTCAAAGGCATCGACGCCCACAAGGAGCGCCGCACCCTGGTCTTCGTCCTGCTGGGGGTCGCCTACAGTGCCAGCATCGGCGGCATCGGCACCCTGGTGGGCAGCCCGCCCAACGCCATCGCGGCCGCCCAGATGGGGCTGGGTTTCACCGACTGGATGAAGTTTGGCATCCCGGTGGTGCTCATCTTCATGCCGGTGGGCATCGGCCTGCTGTATCTGGTGACGCGCCCCGACCTCTCCCATCAGGTCAGCACCGAGCAGGTGACCATCCAGTGGACCGGTCAACGCAAGATCACTCTGCTCATCTTCCTGACCACGGTACTGCTGTGGATCGGCTCCCAACCCATCGCCAAGGCAATGGGGGGCATTCCCCAGTTCGATACCCTGATCGCCATGGGCGCCATCGTGGCCATTGCCATCAGCCGGGTGGCCAGCTGGGATGACATCAACCAGAACACCGACTGGGGTGTGCTGATGCTGTTCGGCGGTGGCCTCACCTTAAGCGCCATCCTGAAGCAGACCGGCGCCAACGCCTTCCTGGCGGAACACCTCTCCAACGGTCTGGCCACCATGCCTATCTTCATCATTCTGCTCTGCCTGGCCGCATTCGTGGTGTTCCTGACCGAACTGGTCTCCAACACCGCCACCGCCGCCCTGTTGGTGCCGCTGTTTGCCGGGGTCGCCGAGGCGCTGGGGGTCTCCCCCATCGTCGTCTCCGTGCTGATCGCCGTCGGCGCCTCCTGCGCCTTCATGCTGCCGGTGGCCACCCCGCCCAATGCCATCGTGTTCGCCAGCGGTTACATCAAACAACGTGAGATGATGCGAGCTGGCCTGGTGCTGAACCTGGTCTTCACCGTCATTCTGACCATGCTCGCCTACTTCATGGGCGACATACTGCACTGACAAACCAGATACCAAGGCCCCTGACGGGGCCTTTTTTTATTGCCTCTCTTGCCTGCCGACACTCGAGTGCGCACCTTTTTCTCCCGGCCTCAACCCCCTCATTCGACGTCACACGTCCTCGAACACCAGAACCGCACGCAGAGGTGGCAATGGGCAGACAGTCGGGCAGTCGGGCAGTCGGGCAGTCGGGCAGTCGGGCAGTCGGGCAGTCGGGCAGTCGGGCAGTCGGGCAGTCGGGCAGTC
>NZ_JAAKVU010000031.1:0-31580 GCF_049175815.1 Aeromonas sp. 600276
GCGTCCTTAGCTCAGCTGGTTAGAGCATCACCTTGACATGGTGGGGGTCGGTGGTTCGAATCCACTAGGACGCACCAGATTTGAAAAGCCCGCTCCTCGAGCGGGCTTTTTGCATTTCTCTTCTCTGACTATCCCTTCTCTCCCCTCTCATCTGCCTCCTCTTGACCCGCTGCGGCCATTGTCAGGCCATGGCCACAGCGTTGCCCAGTCAGAAGAGATCGAGCTGCTGGCCGCAGATCCGCTCGAACGACTCGCCGATAAAGGGGAGGATGGCATCGGCGATGGGTTTGAGCTGCTTGTCGATGTAGTGCTCGTAGTCGATGGCGCTGCGCCGGTATTCGAGCGGTTCGGGGCCATTCAGAGTCACCAGGTAGGCGATGGTGCCCCTGTGCTGGTAGCGCTGAGGCAGACCGCGGCGCAGGTTCTCCTCGTCCGCCAGGCGCGCCGCCCGCACGTGGGGCGGCACGTTCTTCTGGTACTCCTCGAGTTTCTGGCGCAGCCGCTTGCGATAGACCAGCAGCTCGTCATGAAGGCCGGCGCGGGTCTCATCCACCATGGTGCGCACATAGCCGCTGGGATCCTGGTCGTGAAACACCATCTCGTAGAGGCGGGTCTGGAACGCCTTGGCAAGGGGCGTCCAGTCGGTGCGCACCGACTCGAGCCCCTTGAACACCAGCTGCTCCTCTTCACCTGCCTGATGGCCTGCCACCAAGCCCGCATAACGCTTCTTGCTCCCCTTCTCCAGCCCACGAATGGTGGGCATCAGGAAGCGGCGATAGTGGGTCTCGTACTGGATCTCCAGATAGCTCGGCAAATCGAACTCCCGCTTGATCAGCGCAGTCCAGTTGTCGTTGATCATACTGGCCAAGCGCCGGCCAATCTCGTCCGCCTGGGCGGGGCTGGTCTCGCGCCCCAGGTGCACGAAGGTGGAGTCGGTGTCACCATAGATCACCTCGAAACCCTCCCCCTCGATCCACTCACGGGTCTGCTGCATGATGCCGTGACCGCGCAAGGTGATGGAGGAGGCGAGCCGCGGGTCGTAGAAGCGGCAGCCCCCCGAGCCCAGCACCCCGTAGAAGGAGTTCATGATGATCTTGATGGCCTGGGAGAGTGCCTTGTTGCGAGCCGCCTTGGCTCTATCCCGCGCCGCCCACAGGGTGGCGATGAGATCCGGCAGGAAGTGGCGATCGCGGGAGAACAGGGCACCGCGAAAACCCGGGATGGCGTGGTCGGGGTGTTGCAGCCCCTCGATGAGCCCCATGGGATCGATGCAAAAGGTGCGGATGATGCTGGGATAGAGGCTCTTGAAATCGAGCACCAGCACGTGGCGATAGAGACCCGGTTTGGAGTCCATCACATAGCCACCGGGACTTGCCAAGCCGCCATCGGCCGGCAGGTTGGGCGCCACATAGCCGCCGCGGTGCAGCCGTGGCAGATAAAGATTGGTAAATGCCGCCACCGAGCCCCCGACCCGGTCGAGCTCTAGGCCAGTGAGGGAGGCGCGCTCGATGGCAAAGGGGATGAGGTGGCAGTAGTCGAAGATCTCCCACACCAGCTTGCAATCCTCCAGGTTGTAGCGGGCCAGCGCCTCCTTGTCGGAGTGAAACAGCTCGGTGATCTTCTCCCCCCGGTTGGCCACGTCCTCGATGTCCTTGCCGCGGCCGAGCAGCTCGCTCGCCACCGCATCCAGGCTGTAGCTCGGGAACTGCCAGGTGGCGCTTTTGAGGGTGTCGATGCCATCCAGCACCATGCGCCCGGGGATGATGACGCTGCCGCTCTGGGGGTCGTTGCGCGATGAGCGCCAGAAGCAGAGCTCGTGGCCACGGCCGAGTCGCAGCCGCCGCTTGTTGAGCTCGGCGCGGCGCAGCAGCAGGCGAAAGTCGAAGTTCACCACGTTCCAGCCGATCACCAGATCGGGGTCGTGCCGCGCAAACCAGCGCTCCAGCGCACTCAGCAGAGCGCTCTCGTCCGCCACCCACTCGACCTGGGTACCCCAGCTGTCGGCATCGGCCTCAGGCGTACCGATCATGATGACCCGCGCATCCTGCTCGCTATAGAGCCCCACCGAGAAGAGGGCCCCGTCCATGGCACACTCCACGTCCAGCGACACCCAGGAGAGGGTCGGCGTCACCGCCTGGGGTGCGCAGCGCGCCTCGTTCACCTCCCAGTAGCCCTGCTTGCCCCCCTTCTTGCGCGCGCGCCCCTCGAAGCGCACACCGGCGGTGATGAAGCGCTCCATCAGAAAGCGCTCAGGCAGCCGGATATCCGCCTCGAAGTGCTCCAGCCCGCGGATGAGCAGCAGCTCGATGGCGCGGTGAAAGGCGCTCAGGGTGGCAAAATAGCAGCCCACCACGGCGCGACCGTCGAAGGTGTGCATCGGCAGGCGGCGAAACCGCCCGCTCACCCCGGCCCCCTTGAACAGCTCCGCCGCCTCCGCCATATGGCTCTGCGGCAGGAAGAAGACCGGCTCCTGCCCCGGCACCACCACCCGCACCGGCCCCTGTTCGCTCCAGAGCCACATCACGATCTCGGTGCGCTCCGGCTGCTCGCCGCGGCCGCGCACATCCCGCCCGTGACGGGTCAGGATAAAGCCGTCGCGCGGCGGGGCAACAGGAGGGATGGGAGGGTGGTCGGTCATGCCAGTCATCGGGATCAACATAGGTGTGGGACCATTGTACGTTCATACAGTGCTTTACTGCAATTGGCACGCCAGGCTGCCATTGCCACGCCGGCTGCGAGGGGCGGTGCAAACTGGTATGCTCGGCCAGACGGACACGCACTGCCGGTGGCAACCATGTTCGCCCATCGACTCACCCCGCTCGTCAGCCAACATCAGGAGGTCATGGTGGCGCTCTACTCTCTGCTGGATCAGCTGGCCATTTCCTATCAGCGCATCGATCACGCCCCCGTCTTCACCTGCGAGGAGGCCAGCCGGCTGTTGCCCAACCTGCCCGCCGTCAAGACCAAGAACCTCTTCCTGCGCGACCCCAAGAGCGAACGGCTGTTTCTGGTGGTGACCCCTGAGCAGAGCCGGGTCGATCTCAAGGCGCTGGCGAGCGCCCTTGGCGTCAAACGGCTGAGCTTCGGCTCGCCCGAGCGACTGGAGGCGGTGCTCGGCCTCACTCCGGGCTCGGTCACCCTGCTCGCCATGGTACGAGACAGGGAAAACGCGGTGGAGCTGGTGGTGGATGAGACGATCTGGCAAGCCGAGCGGGTACAGTGCCACCCGCTGGTCAATACCGCCACCCTGCTTATTCGCCTCGACGACGTGCGCCGTCTGCTGGCCCACCTCGGCCGGGAAGCCACCGTCATGCGGCTGCCGGTGGCGGTCGACTGAGGTCGACGTAAGCGGGGGATGGCCCTTCGTCACTCCCCGTCCCTGATTAGTCGTGTCAGCCGCCGGCAACTGGGGGGTTGGCACTATCCTGCCCAGACCATCCAAGCCATTGCTCAGCGGCACAATTCATGCTGTGATCCGCCCCAGTCACCCGGCCCTGAGACCATAGCGCCGTTACCGGCAGGAAGAGCCCACACCCTTGATGCAGAGTCTGTTTTCCTCGGCCCAGTTGCTGAGCCTGGTGCTGTTTGTCAGCCTGTCCCACGTCGGGGTCGCGGCCATTTTCGCCTACCTGTGGCATACCCAGCGACCGCTGCGCGCCCTGCTCTACTGGTCGGCCAGCGAGCTGGCCATCGCCGCCGCCTTTGGCTGCCTGCTGCTGCGCCCCCTCACGGGGGAGACGTCCCTTGCCAATATCCTGCTCACCAACCTGCTGATCATCGTCACCCCGCTGCTCTATGAGCGGGGCTTGCGCCACTTTTTCCGGCGCGAGGCCGACCGCTTCGGCTGGCTCTGCCCGCTCCTCGCCCTGGCCGGCTTCCTGCTGTTTGCCCTGGTGGCCTCGCAGCAACCGCTGGCCGATGTGCACAGCCGGATCATCACCCTCTCCGGCGTGCTTTCGCTGCAAATTGGCCTGCTGCTGTGGCAGCTCTGGCGCTACCAGCGGCTGGCCCCCGCCTACCGGGTGCTGCGCTTCGCCATCCTGTTGCTCGCCCTGCAACTGGCCCTGCAGCTGCTCAGGATGGCCAAGCATCAGTGGTGGCCAGAGTCGGCCGCCTCCAGCCTGACCGACCCCCTGCTCGGCCCGGTGATCCTGCTCAGCCTGCTCTTTACCATTGCCCGCAGCTTCATCCTGCTGAGTCTGGTGCACACCCGCCAGCAGCAGGCCATGCTAGCCACCCAGCGCGAGCTGGAGCGGCGCGCCAACCAGGATGCCCTGACCGGGCTGGACAGCCGCCACCATTTCGAGCAGCAGCTGGCGGCGCGGGCCTGCCGCAGCGCCCGTCCCTGGCAGCTGCTGCTGATCGACCTGGACAACTTCAAGCAGATCAACGACCGCCACGGCCACCCCGCCGGCGATGCCATGCTGCGGGCGGTGGGCCGGGTGATCCGGGAGAGCCTGCCGCCGGCGGCACTGGCCGGGCGCCTCGGTGGCGACGAGCTGGCGCTGCTGGTGATGGAGACGCCGCAGACGCTGCCTGGCTACTGCCACGCCCTGCAACAGGGGGTCACCGAAGCCACCCGCCCGCTGGCGGGCGGCCCCATCGGCCTCAGCATGGGGCTGACCTCGCTGCAGACGGGAGAGAGCTTCGAGCAGGCCTATCTGCGGGCGGATCAGGCGCTCTATGCCGCCAAGCAGAGCGGGCGCATGCGCGCCTGCATCCGCGAGGCCCACCACAGCGAGCCACGCCTGCTGCAAGCGGCAGAGCTGCACCCGTGACAGCCGTCATCGAGTGTCGGGCCGCGCAACCTGCCGATGGCCCCGCCTACCGCCGCTACGTGGCCGAGTGTGGCGCCGCCGGCCTGCCCCTCTATCAGGTGGCGCAATTCGACCCGGATCAGTGGCTGCAGGAGCTGCTCGCCCACGCCGCTGGCGAGCGCCTGCCGCCGGATTACCCGCCCACCACCACCTACTTTGCCCTCGAGGGGGCAGAGATCCTCGCCACCTTGCGCCTGCGCCACGGCGACACCCCGGCGACCCGCCAGTGGCTCGGCCACATCGGATACGAAACCCGCCCCTCCCGCCGCGGTGAAGGGGTGGCCCGCACCCTGCTCGGCTGGCTGCAACGCCATGTTCTGACCGGCCCCGTGCTCATCAGCTGTGACGAGGCAAATCCCGCCTCGCTCAAGGTCATTGCCGCCGCCGGCGGGCAATTGCTGGATCGCTGCTACCATGCTGGCGATCGCTGCTGGGTGCACTTTTACCAGATCCAGCCCCACCCCACCCGCCAGCAAGGCGCCGCTGACTCGCAGCCATAAAAAGAGCGCCCGCAGGCGCTCAGTCGTCTCTTGGTTGCAAGAGCCTGGGCGTCAGTAGCCCTCCTCCTGCTCTGCCTTCAGCCGTGCCTGGCGGGCCAGGGCCTCCTCCTCGGCGCTCTCGATTTCGTGCAGTACGGCGTCAAGATCCACCCGCTCGTTGCTCTCTTCGAACAACCCGGTCAGTTCGCTGTCGGGGGTGAGCTTGCCATCTTCATAGAGGGCCCACATCTCCCTGGCGTAACGGGTCTTGAGCAGCTCGGGGGCATACATGCCGTAGTAGTTGCGCATGTTGTCGACGTCCCGCTCCAGCATGGACTTCGCCTGGTTGTTGGCGGCGGCATCCACCACCTGGGGCAGGTCGATGATGACCGGGCCCTCTTCATCCACCAGCACGTTGAACTCCGACAGGTCGCCGTGAATGAGGCCGGCGCAGAGCATGCGCACCACGTAGCGGATCACCCTGGCGTGGTCGGCCAGCGCCTGTTCGCGGCTGAGGGCCACGTCGTTGAGGCGGGGCGCCACGTTGCCATCGGCATCGGTCACCAGCTCCATCAAGAGCACGCCATCGAGGCAGACATAGGGCCGCGGCACCCGCACGCCGGCGGCGGCCAGCTTGAACAGGGCATCCACCTCGGTGTTCTGCCACACCTCTTCGTGCTGCTTGCGGCCGTACTTGGAGCCCTTCTCCATGGCGCGGGCATCGCGGCTGCTACGCACCCGGCGCCCTTCCTGATAGACCACCGCCTGCTTGAAGCTGCGCTTGGCGGCCTCCTTGTACACCTTGGCGCAGCGGATCTCGTCGCCGCAGCGCACCACGTAAACATCGGCCTCTTTGCCGCTCATCAGCCGGCTGATCACCTCGTCAACCAGGCCGTCGTCAACCAGAGGTTGGATTCGATTTGGAGTTTTCATGCCCGCCCTTTCACCCTGTGTGCGCCCCCGAAGATAGCCTCTTCCGGTGCGCTTGCCTATTCCAGATTGTGCCGTGCCACCGGCGCCCGGGCGCCGGTCCTTCCATTGCGTCAGTTTTCGGGGGGCAGGTCGCCGCGGATCCGCTTAATGCCCTCTTCGTAGAAGCCCTCGTGCCCCTGGGGATGCTCCATGGTTTCGAAGATCTTGAGGAACCACATGTACTGCTCCGGGTGCTGGCGCAGCTGCTGCTCCACCATGTCGTTCATGGCGCGAACGTCGGCCTCCAGATCGGTGCCGGGATAGGGATCGAAGGGGGCCTCGATCTCCAGCCGGTAGCAGCCCTCCTCCTCGTCATAGCAGGCGAGGATGGGCACCGCCTTGGCGCCGGTCAGCTTGACCAGCTTGGGCAGGGCCGGCAGGGTCGCCTTGGGGTGGCCGAAGAAGGGCACGAAGATGCTGGCCTCGCGGCCGTGATCCTGATCCGGCAGGTAGAAGAAGCTGGCGCCGCCGCGGATCGCCTTGATGGCCGGCTTGATGCCGGCACTGCGCTCATACACCTTGCCCCCCTTGGCCCGCTCGCGGTTGATGTACCAGTCGAAGACCTGATCCTTGGCGCTCTTCATCATGGTGCACATGGACATGCCCCGGATAGCGAAGTAGCGGCCTATCATGTCCACCGCCCAGGTGTGGGGCACCACCAGGATCACCGGCCGGCCGGCGGCCTGCTCTGCCTCTATGTGCTCCCAGCCGCGCACCTTGATGCGGCCGGCCAGGTGATCGGCGCTGCGCAGGGTCAGCTCGGCAAAGCCCATGAAGGTCTTGAGCCCCACCCGGATCGATTTGAGCAACAGGGCCTGACGGCCCGCCTCGTCAAGTTCTGGAAAGCAGATCTTGAGGTTGGTGTCGGCGATATAGGCCTGCTTCCTGGACAGACGCAGCAGAGGGGGAGCCAGCCGGTCGGCCAGCCGGTCACGCAGACCATGGGGCAGCAGTCCCAGCAGGCAGAGCAGGCCGAGCGCCAACCAGCTGCCCCACCAGCGCGGATGGAGCAGACGGGGATGAAATGAGGTATCGAAAACCGGATCGTGTGAGGACATGGCCGCCATCAAGTCATAGAAAATAAACGGTTATTTTAATTATCCTGACAAAATTTTCCACTTTGGGCTGGCGCGGGCCCGGTTGGGGCAGGCGCCGGCTCGACTGCTCGCCCTGCCAGCCGGCAGAGGGGCAATAAAAATGGCCCCGCAGGGCCATAGTACCAACAAGGAATTGCTCATCAGGAGAGCGGCTGCAACCCGCGGCGGATCCGCTGGATCCCCGCCTCGTAGCGACCATCCAGCCCGACCTGATCCTCGCGGGTGTCGAAGATCTTGAGAAACCACATGTACTGGCCCGGATCCCGGCTGAGCTGCTGCTGCACCATGTCGTTCATCCGGCAGGTGTCGGCCATCACATCGTCGGTGGGATAGTTGTCAAAGGGGGCGTCTATCTCCAGCCGGTAGCAGTGGTGCGCCTCGTCATAGCAGGCCAGCAGCGGCACCGCCTTGGCGCCGCTCACCTGCACCAGTCGCGGCAAGGCCGGCAGGGTTGCCTTGGGCTGACCGAAGAAGGGGGCGAAGATGCTCTTTTCGCGGCCATGATCCTGATCCGGCAGGTAGAAGAAGTTGTTCCCCTCCTTGATGGTGCGGATCACCGCCTTGATGCCGGCGCTGCGCTCATAGACGCGGCAGCCATTGTGGGCCCGGGCGCGGTTCAGATGCCAGTCGAACACCGGGTTGCGCGCCCGCTTCATCATGGTGCACATGGGCACCCCGCGTTGGGTGAAGTAGTAACCGGCCGCGTCCACCGGCCAGCTGTGGGGCACCACCAGGATCACCGGTCTGCCGGCCGCCTGCTCCGCCTCGATATGTTCCCAGCCAGTGACCCGCATCCGCTTCATCAGATAGGCGGGGCTGCGCACCGAGAACTCGCCAAAGCCGAGCAGGCTCTTGAGGCCGACCCGGATCGAGGTCATCAGGATGGCGTCGCGCTCGGCCTCGCTCTTTTGCGGGAAACAGAGGGCCAGGTTGGTTCTGGCAATGTAGACCTGCTTTTTCGAGATGCGAAACACCAGCGGCGCCAGGGCGGCAGCCAGCCGATCGCGCAGCCTCACCGGCACGAAGGCCAGCAGCATCAGGACGCCAAGCGCCAGCCAGCTGAACCAGTAACGCGGATGCAGGAATCGGGTCTCGAAACGAGAGTCAAACACGGGATCATGGGAAGACATGGATGGGGTCAAGCATGGGAAAGGGAGCTGCATTGTATTCATCCTGACAGGTAATACCAGTTAAATTCATCATGGCTTTGGCGAAGGAGCCACCCCGGTCGGGACCAACAAAGCGGGCGGGTTTGCGCAGGCAAGTGCATAAAAAAAGCGCCCCACCCGAGGTGGAGCGCCTTGTCGTCATCTGTTCGGTGGCGTCCGTCTTGCGCGGACCTGCTCACCGGCCCCCTTATCCCGGCCCTCTTGCGGCCATTTCCTAGCGACGAACCATGCCGGATGCCAGCTCGTCGTTGCCCAGCGGCAGGAAGAACATCAGGTAGCGCAGGGCCACGTAACCGACGATCAGGGTGGCGGCGCCCAGTTCGAAGTGGGCCAGCAGCCGGATCTGCTCGACGTACTCGGCCGCCTGGGGCCACTGTTCGACCAGATGGCTCACCTTGAACAGGGCGGTGGCACCGATCACCAGCGGGAAGGTGAAGGCGGCATAGCCCGGCGAGAACGGCAGACGCAGCAGCTTGATGAAGGCCAGATAGATGATGCCGGTCATCAGCACGGCGATCCCCAGCAGCACGGCTACCAGCAGCAAAGACGGTTGCTCGCTCACGGTCAGGTAGCCGGCCAGTGACAGGCTGGCGGGCGCCGCCAGGATGGCGATGGTCGGTTTGGCGGCATCCGGTACCTCATGGCTGAAGATGAGGCGATAGAGCATCAGCGGCAGCATCAGACCGTAGCAGAGCATGCCGAACCAGAGCAGGCCGTTGGCCAGCGCGGCATATTGGCCGCCCGGGAAGGCGACGTCTGCGACTATGATCCCCACCGGCGGCACGAACCAGCTCGGCACCATGTGGTGGATTTCAAACTGTTTGGCCCGATGCCAGACGAAGGTGGCCAGGAACCCCAGGTGCAGCAGCACTGCAAACAGCCAGAGCCCCTCCCCCAGACCGGCGTTGAGCATGCCGACCGCCTTGGAGACCACCATGGTGCCCATGGCATAGGTGGGCACCACGCTGCCGACCACCGGGTGGGCCAAATCCTGCCACAGCAGGCGCGGGTGCAGCAGAAACTTGAAGGTCAGGATCACCAGCAGCACGGCGGCAACGGCGGCACCCAGCAACTGCAGGCGGCCATCGAAGTGACCGGCATTTTCCCAGCACCAACCGAGACTGGCGATCCCGAGCGCCAGTCCTGCCATGGGGGTCGGAGCAGCGGCCAGGGATTGACGGGTTCTTGCGATCATGTCTGAAACCTCATGTGAGAGACGATGGGCATAGGATAATGAGCGGCCATCGTTTACGATATCTAAATGAATTAAATCAATCGTTCAGGATTTCCAAACATGAAGCTGACCCTGCAACAACTCAAGGTCTTTGCCACCATCGCCCGTTACGGCAATCTGGGGCTGGCTGCCAATGAACTGTGCCTGAGCAAGGGCGCCGTCTCCCAGTCGTTGCAGGAGCTGGAGCGTCAGCTCGCCACCCCGCTGTTCGATCGCATTCACCCCAGGCTGCAGCTCAACAACGAGGGGCGCCTGCTGCAACCGGCGGCCGAAGAGCTGCTGACCCGGATGCAGGACATCGAAACCCTGTTCAGCCCGGATGCCGAACCGAGCGGCCAGCTGCGTCTGGGCGCCAGCCAGACCATAGGCAACTACCTGCTGCCGGCCCTGCTCGCCACCAGCAAGCAGGAGCTGGGACAGCCGCCCAGGGTCACCATCACCAACACCCACCAGCTCTGCCACCTGCTGGCCAACTTCGAGCTGGATCTGGCGCTGATCGAGGGGGAGAACCACCACCCGGACCTGGTCAGCGAGCCCTGGCTCCACGACGAGATGCTGATCGTGGCCCAGCCCGCTCACCCCCTCGCCGGCCGCCATCGCCTCTCCCTCGCCCAGCTGAGCGATGAGACCTGGGTGCTGCGCGAGCCCCAGTCCGGCAGCCGAGAGCAGTTCGAGCAGCAGATCCAGCCCGAGCTGCCCCGCTGGCAGGCGGGGCTCGAGCTCAACACCCTGGAGGCGGTGATGCTGGCGGTCGAGAAGGGGCTCGGCATCTCCTTCATCTCCCACCTTGCGGTGTCGGATCGGCTGCAGGCAGGTCGTCTGGTGGCCCTGCCCCTCGCCCGCCGCTTTCCCCGCCAGCTCTCCCTCATCTGGCACCGGCAGAAGTATCACTCCGCCGCCCTGCGCCGCTTTCTGCAATTTTGCCGCGCCCAAGAGGATGTGTTGTCCAGCCAGATCAGCAGCACCTGAGCCAATGGGATGATCGGGCAGCCTATTGCCCGGCATGGCCCTTGCCGCCAGGTATCGGCAGCAATGGAAGAGGGAGAGCCCTGGCTCTCCCCCTTGGTCATTCTGCCTGGTGACTCAGCGTTTCGCGGGCAGCAATCCCCGCTCGACCCAGCCCAGCACCTGTCTGGTCAGTGCCTGCGGCACCCAGGGGGAGTCGGTGATGCCCGCCCTGACGCAGGCGGCAAAGTGATCCGCCTCGTGCTGCATGCCACCGCCCGCCACCGGCAGCGCGATGTCGTGGGGCCAGGCCGGCAGGGGGGCGCCGCCAAGCCAGACGATCTGCTGGGGGTTCCACCACTTGCCCACCAGCTCCAGCGCCCAGCCGGGCCCGGACAGCCAGGCCGACTTGTCGAGATCCTCGACGATGGAGGCCACCAGCTCGGCCTTGAGCGGGCTGGCGAAATCAAAGCGGGCGGCTTCATCCACCTCGCCCTCACGGCGAGACAGCGTGACCTCGGGCTCACCCGCCGCCAGCCCCAACTGGTGACAGAGGGCGGCATAGAGCCAGAGCGGGTAGACCCCCACATCCCAGGCGGCGCCGCCATCCAGCGCCGGATCGAACAGCTTGCCGTCCCGCGTCTGCACCGAGCCGAAGGCCGCCTTTAGCCTGTCGGGGGCTGGCAGGGCCGACAGTCGCCCCAGCAATGCGCGCATGGCGGGGAAGCACATCACCTTCATCGCCTCCATCAGCAGCAGGCCCCGCTCGGCGGCGAGCCGCACCAGCCGATCCCAATCTGCGACGCGAGTCACCGCCGGCTTTTCCACCAGCACGTGCTTGCCCGCCAGCAGCATGCGTTCGATCAGGGCGGTGTGCTCCGGGTGGATCACCGCCACGTAGACCGCCTCCACCAGGGGATCCGCCGCCAGCGCCTGATAGCTACCATGGGCGTGGGGCAAGCCCTGCTCGTCGGCAAAGGCCTGCGCCCGCCCCTGATCACGGGCGGCGATCGCCACCACCCGGCTGCCACTGGCGTGCCCGTTCACATCCTGACAAAAACGGCAGGCGATCGCCCCCGCGCCGGCAATGCCCCAGCGCAGCGGCTGCTCGCTTGTTCTCTCTTGCATCCCTGTCTCCTTATGCCCTCTGCCGGTCAATCATCATGCCTGCGCCAAGCTGCGCAACCAGCGGATCTCGTCGCCCCAGATAGACTCGTCAATGGTCTCCAGGATCAGCGGAATGTCGTCGAAACGATGATCATTCATGATGTGATGGAACACCGCCTCCCCCAGGTTCCCCTCGCGCAGGCTGTGGTGGCGGTCGACCCGGCTGCCGAAGGTGCACTTGGCGCCGTTGATATGCATCCCCTTCAGATACTGGAAACCCACCGTCCGGTCGAACTCGGCAAAGACGGCAGCACAACTCTCCGCGGTGCGCAGATCGTAGCCGGCGGCAAAGGCGTGGCAGGTGTCAAAGCAGATGCCAACCCGGCTCTTGTCTTCCACCCCGTCGATGATGGTGGCCAGGTGCTCGAACGACCAGCCGAGGTTGGTGCCCTGACCGGCGGTGTTCTCGATCACCGCCGTCACTCCTTCGCTGCGCTCCAGCGCCCAGTTGATGGATTCGCTCACCAGCTTGAGGCTGGCCGCCTCCGGGATCTGCTTCAGGTGGCTGCCCGGATGAAAATTGAGGTAGCAAAGCCCCAATTGTTCGCAGCGCTTCATCTCGTCCAGAAAGGCATCGCGGGACTTGGCGAGGCCATCGGGGTCGGGATGACCCAGATTGATGAGGTAGCTGTCGTGGGGCAGGATCTGCTCGGGGCGAAAGCCCCCCTTCTCGCAGGCCAGCTTGAAGGCGCGGATGCTGGTCTCGGAGAGCGGCGCCGCCTGCCACTGGCGCTGGTTCTTGGTAAACAGGGCGAAGGCGTTGGCCCCGATGGCCTGGGCGCGGGCGATGGTGTTCTCCACCCCGCCGGCCGCACTGACGTGGGCTCCGATAAATTTCATCACATCTCCTCTGCACTGTTGCTGGGGCCGGCCACACCGCAAAGGGGCGACCAACCCGTGTGGGGCGCCATTATGCCAAGCCACCCGGCCGGCGCCAAACCGGGATTGTCGATGGCAGCCATAGAGAGACCCGCCTCAGGTGGGGATTGGCGTCAAGCCATCAATCGGCTGCGTCCATCCCTGCCCGCGTCGCCAGGCCATCGCGCGGGCCGTCAGGCCCCAGCGCTGACGCCAGGATGCCGCTCAGCCACTGGATGAAGGCCTGCACCCGGGGGGCCAGCTGACGGCGATGGGCATAGAGGGCGTGAATGGGCAGCGGGGGCGCCTGCCACTTTGGCAGGATGGCCACCAGCTCGCCGCTGGCCAGCAGTGGCTCCACCCCGACTCGCGGCTGCTGGATGATGCCAAGCCCGGCCAGCGCCGCCGCCAGATAGGATTCGCTGTCGTTCACCGTGAGCGCCCCGCTCATCGCCAGCACGGCGCGCGAGCCATCCGCCTGCAGATACTCGAAACCGCTCTCTCTGGGCCCGCTGCTGCTGCCGTAGTGCACCAGCCGATGGCCGCTCAGCTCGCTCAGGCTGCGGGGCGTCCCGTAGCGGGCCAGATAGGCGGCGCTGGCGCAATTGATCTGGCGGTAGTGGCCGAGGGGGCGCGCCACCAGGCTGGAGGGCTCAAGCGCCCCGACCCGGATCACGCAGTCAAACCCCTCCCGCACCAGGTCGACCCGCCGGTCCGTGCTGCTCAGCATCAACTGCAAGGCGGGATGCGCCGCCAGAAAGGCGGGCAGCGCCGGCATCACCAGATGGCGGGCCATCCGGCCCGGCATGTCCACTCGCAGCTGGCCGCTCAGCTGCCCCTGCTGGCGAAACAGCCCGTTGAACTCCTCCATGTCTGCCAGCAGATCCTGACAACGGGCGTAACAGAGCCGGCCATCCGTGGTCAGCTGCACCCGCCGGGTAGTACGCTGCAGCAAGCGGGTGCCCATCTGCTCCTCCAGCCGGCGGATGGCCGCCGAGAGCGTCGCCTTGGGGATCCCCAGCTGTTCGGCACTGCGAGTAAAGCTCTCCAGCTCCGCCACCCGCACAAACATCCTCATCGCATCCAGTTGATCCATGGCGCCATTGTCTCGCTAATCGGAACAGTGCATTCATTATCGCCTTATTTATCCAATCAACAACGAGCAATAGAGTGATCACACCGGCTCATCCCGAGCCCATGACCACAGACAGGAGTCCTCTCATGACCCATCCCATCGCACTCATCACCGGCGCCAGCCGCGGCCTTGGCAAACAGGCGGCGCTGGCCCTCGCCGCCCGCGGCGTCGACCTCATCATCACCTATCGCAGTCAGGCCGATGAAGCGGCGGCCGTGGTGGCCGAGGCGACCGCCCTCGGCGTCAGGGCCCATGCCCTGCCCCTCGATGTGGCCGACAGCAGCAGCTTTGCCGCCTTCGCCAGCCAGGTGCGCGAGCAGCTGGGCGCGTGGCAGCGGGATCGGTTCGATTTTCTGGTCAACAACGCCGGCATCGGCATTCACGCCAGCATCGAGCAGACCAGCGAGCAGCAGTTCGACACCCTGTTCAACATTCACCTCAAGGGGGTCTTCTTTCTGACCCAGCAGCTGCTGCCACTTCTGCGCGATGGCGGGCGCATCCTCAATTTGTCGAGCGGCTTGACCCGCTTCGCGCTGCCCGGTTATGCCGCCTATGCGGCCATGAAGGGAGGGGTCGAGGTGCTGACCCGCTATCTGGCCAAGGAGCTGGGGCCACGCGGCATCGCCGTCAACGTGGTGGCGCCGGGAGCCATCGAGACCGATTTTGGCGGGGGTGTGGTACGGGACAATCAGGCGGTCAACGACTTCATCGCCAGTCAGACCGCGCTGGGCCGGGTGGGCCAGCCGGAGGACATCGGCGGCGTCATCGCCGCCCTGCTCTCCCCCGACAGCCGCTGGATCAATGCCCAGCGCATCGAGGCCTCCGGCGGCATGTTCCTCTAAGGCGTCCGCTCACCGACGCCGAGGACTCTCTGGGCCGCCTGGGTCTGACCGCTGGCGGCCTGGTGAGCCTCGGGCAGGTGCGCCGCCAGGGTAGCCACGGCGTCGACATCGACCCGCCCCTGGCTCGCCAGCTGTTGCAAGAATGCGAGCGCCGCGTCGGCGCTCAGCCCCGCCCGATAGGGTCTGTGCTGCACCATGGCCTGGAAGATGTCGGCCACCCGCAGGATCCTCGCCTCCAGCGGCATCGCCTCGGCGGTCAGGTGGAAGGGGTAGCCGCAGCCATTGGGCTCCTCGTGGTGATAGGAGGCCCACAGGGCAATCTCCTCGAAGCCGTCGATGTGGCGCAAAATCTGATAGGTTTCAAAGCTGTGGGTGTTGATGATGGCCCGCTCCCGCTCATCGAGTTTTCCCGCCTTGTCGAGGATCTCGTCGGGAACCCGCAGCTTGCCGAGATCGTGCAGCAGCCCGGCGATCTCCAGCTGCTCGCAGCGTCCCTCTTCAATCCCCATCCATTGGGCCAGCCGCCGGGCCAGCCTGGCCACCCCGAGGGAGTGGGCCACGGTGAAGGGGCTCTTGGCATCGACGATGGCCGAAAAGATGCGCGCCAGCTGTTTGAGCTCGCCGTTGCTGGTGAGGCAGGGCTCCCGCTCGCTCAGCATGCCGCGCATGTAGTCGGTGATGGCGCGCCCCTCCAGCTGCAGCCAGAATGCCTCCGGCAGAGAGGCCCGCAAAAAGGCCGCCACCAGCTCGGGGTCGAAGAACTCGCCGGCGCACGCCTCGATCCGCTGCCGGATCTCCTGGGTGTGCATCAGCAGGGAGCCGTCCCCATAATGCGGGGCCGCCAGGGCATCGACCCGGTCCACCAGAAAGATGAGGTTGGCCTGGCGCCGCACCGTGGCCGTCATCCCCTGCTGCCGAACAAGTTGATGCCAGTGGGTGTGGTGATAGCGGATGGGCTCCGCCAGCGGGGCCAGCGGCGGGAAATCCTTGAGCAGATCGTAACCGACCTCGCAATGACGCTGGGAAGACTCCCAGTCGAACTCGCTGACCAGATGGCTGTGGATGAAGGTGGAGGAGACGCCGATGTCATGCAGCACCCCCAGCTCGAACAGGCAGGCCTGCTCGCTCTCAACGGCCCCCAGAGCCTTGCCACACTCGGCGGCCATGATGCCGACCCGCTTGCCGTGTGCCACATCGCCGATGCCAACCAGATCCAGCGACGCCGACAGGGCATATACCAGCTGGCGCAGATCAACCTGCTGGGCAACCAGCCCGCCGCAGCGGGGATGAGAGCTGTTGTGGTGCATGATGCGCTTCCACCTCTGCCAAGGTGATAGATCCCTCTTCGGGGCCGCGTAAACATATTGAATCTAAACCAGATTGCCCCTCCCGCCGGTTTGCAGCCGCCATCCGCACACGCTAATTGACAAAAAGATGAGTTGGATCAATCCGGCAAGTGCCATGCCCGGATGCGGCGCGGGTCGGCCCGGCAGACGGACAAAAAAACGGGCCCCGCCAGTTGGCGGGGCCCGTCGAGGGGATGGATTTGGTTACAGTATCTTGCCGCCCGAGCTTATCACCGTCTGATACCAGTAGAAGCTGTCTTTCTTGAGGCGGCGCAGGGAGCCCCCCTGCTCGTCCCGCTCAACATAGACGAAGCCGTAGCGCTTCTGGTAGCCGTTGAGCCAGCTCAGGATGTCGGTGAACGACCAGGCGCAATAACCGAGCAGTTCCACCCCGTCCTGCAGCGCCTCCTGGCACGCCTTGACGTGACTGCGCAGATAGTTGATGCGGTAGTCGTCGTGCACCCTGTCCCCTGCCGCCAGCTTGTCGAACTCGCCGAGGCCGTTCTCGGTGATCATCAGCGGCAGGCCGTAGCGGGAGGAGAGCCGGCGCAGAGCGATGCGCATCCCGGTCGGGTCGATGGCCCAGTCCCAGTTGCTGGTCTCCAGGTGCGGGTTGAGGGCCGTCTTGTAGAGGCCGGGAATGCCGCTTGGCGGCGTAGTGCCCTTCTTGCCCGTGGTGTTGATGCGCTGCATCGTCTGGCCGCCGAGGGGGTTGTCGGTATAGGTCAGGGTGTAGTAGTAGTTGACGCCTATGTAGTCGGGGGTCCCTTCCCGCAACAGCTCGAGATCGCCCGGCAGGATCTGGGGCGCCTCGCCGGTCTCCCGCAGGTAGGCGAGCGCCGCCTGGGGGTAGCGGCCGAAGCAGTAGGCATCCAGCCACCAGAGGTTGGTGAACTCCTCGGCATTCTCGTAAGCCAGCATGTCTTTGGGATCGCACGAGGCCGGATAGGCGGGGGAGTACGCAAAGCTTGGTCCGATGAGGCCGTTCGGCACGTGCTGGCGAAATGCCTTGATGACCCTGGCGTTGGCCAGAAACGCGATGTGGTTGGCGGCAAAGAAGCGCTTGCGGTCTTGCACTGCGGGCGGATGGGTGCCGAGCTGATAGGCGTTGGTCAGGTTGTAGTTCTGTTCGTTGAGCGACACCCAGTACTTCACCTTGCCGGCAAAGCGCTGATAGAGGGTCACGCAGTAGCGCTCGAAATCGGCGATGATGCGTCTGTCTTCCCAGCCGCCGTATTCGTCCTGCAGCGCCTGCGGCAGGTCCCAGTGATAGAGGGTAAGCACCGGCTCAATCTGGTGGGCCAACAGGGTATCGATGAGTTTTTCATAGAAGGCGAGCCCCGCCTCGTTCACCTCGCCGCGGCCGGTCGGGTAGATGCGCGGCCAGCTCACCGAGAAGCGGTAGGCCTTGAGCCCCATCTCGGCCATCAGCGCCACGTCCTCCTCCATGCGGTGGTAGTGATCCACCGCCACGTCGCCGTTGCTCCCCTCAAAGGTCTTGCCCGGCAGCTTGGTGAACAGATCCCACACCGAGGGCCCCTTGCCATCGGCGTCCCAGCCCCCTTCCACCTGATAGGCGGCGGAGGCGGCGCCCCACAGAAAATCTTGCGGGAAGTCGTTGAACTTGTGGTGATGCATCTGGGGTTGCTCCTTCTGCGGCGGTGGGCTGGCCACCTTGATCGCACCGACTGGCGGTGCCCAATGGAATTGGCATTAGCATCGAACAGTTCTAAAATTCCGTCCAATGACAAATTTAACCATTCAACATTCCAAACAGGAATCACAGGAGCCGACATGGAACTGCGGGATCTGAAGGCCTTCGTCACCCTGGGGGAGGTGTTGCACTTCGGCCAGGCGGCGGTGCGCCAGCACGTCACCCAGTCGGCGCTGAGCAAGCAGATCCGCCGGCTGGAAGAGGAGCTGGGCGGCGAGCTGTTCGAGCGCAATGCAAGCAGTACCCGTCTCACCGTGCTGGGGCGCGCCCTTTATGAGGATGCCCGCGCCCTGATGGCCGCCAGCGAGCAGCTAGCACGCAGCGCCCGCGACGTGCTGGCCGGCAACAGCGGCACCCTGCGCATCGGCTTCGGGGTCGCCACCAAGCTGCTGGTGCCCGCCGCCATCGCGCAATTTCGGGCCGAACGCCCCCAGGTGACCATAGAGCTCAACGATCTCTCCACCCACCATCAGTTGCTGGCCCTGAGCGAAGGCAAGCTGGATCTCGGCTTCTGCCGCCTGCCCGCCCCCAAGGGGTGGCCGTGCCTGCCGGTAGTGCGGGCCCATTTTGTCGCCGTGCTGCCGGCGAGCTACGCCGGCGTGAGCAAGTTGGCTGATCTGGTGGACAAGCCGTTGGCCATCCTGCGCCGGGACAAGGCCCCCTCGTTTTACGATCACCTGATGCACTACCTGGCCCAGAGCGGGCTGCGTTTTCGCGATATCCAGTACGTCAACGACTTCGCCGCCGGGGTCGCCACCGCCGCCGCCGACATCGCCTGGACCTTGGTGCCCTCCTCCACCACCATAGAGCACCCGGACGTGCTGACCCTGCCGCTGACCGAGGGGGAAGCCTGCTGGACCATAGGCCTTATTCGCCCGCCCCACAGCAAGGGGCCTCTCATCGAGGCCTTCTGGCAGACAGTCGCCAGCATGAGCGAGCCGGCCTTGCCATAAGGCAAGGCCGCGATGCTGGGAGTGACGCGCCGCTACAGCGCCGGGCCAGGGCGCTTCGCGGCGCACTCAGGCTCGGCCCGCTCAAGCAGTCGTGCCAGCCCCTCCACCATCTCTCTGCCCGTCTCGTTCGCCTTGTAATGCGCCGCCGCATGCAGCCTGGCATTGTCCCCTATGGCCATGGCCACCGCAGGAGCCTCCTGCAGCGCCGCCAGCACGCGCGCCAGTTCATCGGCGCTGTCAGGCTGATATTTACGGCAGTTCACCCCGTCGGTCAGGTGGCGATCCCACCAGGCCCCATCTGCCGGGATCACCACGCACAGGCCGGCGGCCATGGCCTCCAGGATGGAGAGGCCGAAGGGCTCCTGATGGCTGGTGGAGACGAAGATGCCGCAGCCGGCCCTGATCTCGTCAAGGTTGCCGGGGTTTTCATGCCAGCGGGTATCGGGCAGATCTGGCCGGGGGTCGCTGCAAGGTTGCAGTATGTTGCGCGGTTGCAGATAGCAGACGGTCAGCGGCGCACGGGGCTCGGCAAGCTGCTGATGCGCCGCCAGCATGGTCTCCAGCCCTTTCCACTTGAGCAAGGAGGCGGCCCACAAGATGCCGGAGCCGCCGGTCGTGGCCGTGGGCCAGCTCGCCTCGCACAGCCCGTTGATGAAGGGCTGCCAGCGGGGCGGAAAGTCGCGCTCGCCAAGGCGGGCAATCAGGGCCGAGAGCGAGGGGCGGGCGGCCTCCAGATAGAAGACCTGGCTGGCGCGCCACAGGGCCCTTGCCGACATGCCGGAGCAGCCCACCGGGCCGTGAATAAGCTGCACCACCGGGATCCCCGCGATCCGGGCGGCCCAGTAGCAGCAGAGATCCACCCCGGGGCCGGAGGCCGCCAGCAGGCCGCGCACCTCCCCCAGCCGCCATATCAGCCAGAGGATCATCAGGCTCTGCCACCCCTGCTTGAGCAGATACCCCAGGCCCGACTCGCGCCCCCGCAGCAAGGTGGGCACCCAGAGCGAATGGTGACGACACCCGGGCCAGGAGTCCAAGTCCGGCGTCAGGACATGCAGTGTCAGGGCTGGCAAACGGTCGGTCAACCCCGCCAGGATCACCTCGGTGGCCACCTTGGAGCCGCCGCGAAAAGAGATGGGATCCACCACCAGCAGCGTCTCCCCCCGACCGGCCTTGCCAACAGTCGACTCATGGTGCGGCTTCATGATGGAGCTCCTTCATCCGATCCGATCGCCGCCCTGCTCCCGCCAAGCAGCCCCCCTTCCCCCGCAAGACCCACCCTGGCCAGCAGCCGCTGGCCGAGCCAGCGCACCATGCGCCCATAGGGGGGGAGCTCGGGATTGTCCCAGCGCCCCGAGAGTGCCGCCGACCAGAGCTCGCTCACCTTCTCCACATAGCGTTTGACCGTGAACAGCTGGCTGGCGCGCAATTGCCCCGCCCGCCCCAGCCGGTAGCGCAATCCGGCATCGCCCAGCCGCTGCCAATGGGCAGCCATCTGGCGCCAGTCGCCGGGATCGGCCAACAGGCCCGTCACCGTGTGTTCCACCACCTCGGGGATCCCCCCCACCCGATAGGCACTGACCGGCAGCCCCAGGGTGCCGGCCTCGGCCAGGGTGAGGCCGAACACCTCCTCGCGGGCACCGGAGACCAGCAGATCCACCCCACCGCGCAGAATGGCGGCGCTGTCAGACCGCTCGCCGAGAAAGTGCACCCGCTCGGCCACTCCCAGCTCAGCGGCCAATGCCGTGAGCGCGGCCAGTTCGGGGCCGCTGCCAATCACCAGCAGCTGCGCCTTGCCCCCCTGAGCGCAGAGCTCGGCCAGGGAGCGGATCAGCAAGTCCACCCCCTTGCGCTTGATCAGCGACCCTATGGTGGCCAGGATCAGCTCCCCCGCCGGCAGCCCGGGCAGGCTGCTGACGGGCCAAGGCGCGTCACGATTGAGCCGCCCCCCATCCACTCCGTTGGCGATGTGAACCAGCCGTCTGTGCTCGCAGCCATCCTCTCGCCAGGGGGCCAGCACCGGCTGGCTCACCCCGATCAGCACGTTGGCCTGATGCACCCGCAGGGTAAACCTGTCTCTGGGCTGATAACGGGCGTGCAGATGGCACACCAGCGGCACCTTCATCTTGCGACACACCCCGGCCAGCCACTGGCAGGGGGCGGCGCTGTTGGCATGCACCAGAGTGATGCCATGCTCGCTTATCAGCGCCTGCGCCCGCTGGCACAGGGCCCGGTGGGCGGTCAGATCGAAGCGGGGAGCCTGCCAGCCCAGCAGCAGGGTAAAAGGCTCGACCACCGCCTTCACCCCGAGCAGGGCGGCCTCCTCTGCCAGCTGCTGGCTGTTGCACCAGAGCAGGGGGGCAAAGCGGCTGCGATCCAGGTGGGCCAGCAGATCCAGCAGGCAGCGTTCGCTGCCACGGATCCAGTTATCGCCGTAATGCACCAGCAAAATGGGGGTTGCGCTCATGACTCAGCTCCCTTGTTTGGTTTATCCCGCTCCGTCTCGGCCATGGCCATTTCCGTTTCTCTGGCCTGCCGGACATATTTGATGGCTGCCACCGCCAGCGACAGCTCCAGATAGATGGGCCAGGTAAAGCCCTGGGTCAGGAAGGACCCCGAGATGACGAACCCCACCATGCTCGCCATCACCCCCTGCATGGCAGTCACTACTGCAGGAGGCATGCCATCCAGTGAGCAGCGCCAGGTCCGGTAGAGGGTGACCACCACCATGCCGATGAAGATGAACAGCCCCACGAAGCCAGTCTCCGCCAGCACCCCGAACCAGGTGGAGTGCACCGCGTGGTTGAGGCCGTCCCAGTGGGGGCTGAAGAAGAAGTAGTTGTAGTAGAAGTTGGAGAGCCCCACCCCGATGAGCGGATGGGCCAGCGCCATGCCCCAGGCGGCCTGCCAGGCGTAAAGGCGTCCCATGGCCGAGGCATCCACCCCGCTCTCCGCCGCCCCGCCGGAGGCCCTGTCGCTTATCCCGGCGGCGGCAAACAGCACCAGCAGCGCCAGGGTGCCGCACAGGATCAGCACGGTTTTCGACTGCACCCGCTGCCAGGCAAAGAGGCCACTCACCGCGCAGATCCCGAGCAGGCCGCCGCGGCTCTGGGTGGCGATGATGGCAGCCCCCACCAGTACAAACCCCACCGCCCCCAGGATATGCCCGGCCAGGCCGTTCTGGTTGAGCAGCAGGCTCAAGGAGAAGCCGGCGGGAAACAGCAGCACCAGCGCCAGATCGTTGGGATCCCCCAGCACAGAGCCGAGCTCGCGCCCTATGGTAACCCGGGTCCCCTCCACCAGCCCGATCCCGCTGCTCTTGTTGTAGAGCGCCACCAGCGCCACCATGCAGCCGGCCACCACGAAGGCCCGCACCGCCAGGGCGAAGTCCTCCGGCCTGCGCACCAGCCAGGCGGTGGCCAGCGTCATCAGGTAGATCTTGCTGTAGCTGCCGGTCCAGGTGGCGATCGCCTCCCCCCGGTTGCTGGCAAACAGCACCCCGATGGAGACGACGATGAAAAAGGCGGTCAACCAGCTGAGGGGCTGGCTCCAGTAGGGCCTGATGCGACCGGTCAGCAGGGTGTGCCAAACCAGGGCACCGATGGCCGCCAGCGAGAAGAGCAGCGGGATCTTGAGGGGATAGAGCTGGGGAAACACCTCGTGCAGCCGGAAAAACGAGAAGGTGACGAACCCCAGCACCATCAGAAACGGCCAGCGCAGGGCAAACCAGATGGCGGGAATGGCCAGCCCCAGCACCGGCAGCAGCAGCGGGTGCGGCAGCCGCCACCAGAGTCCGGCCACCAGCAGGGTGGCGGTCAGCCCCCAGAGGGCGTGGCTCAGGCGGCCCATTGCCCTGCCCACCACTGGCCGAGCCACATCATGGCAAGGGAGCCGGCACCGCTCGCCCACAGCGCCGAGAGGCGGTACGGCAAGGGCAGCAACCGCTGGCTCACCAGATAGAAGGCGAGCGCGCGCACCAGGTAGACCAGCAGCAGGGTCCAGATCACCCCGGCCACCCCGAAGTGCGGAATGGCGAGCAAAAAGCCAAGGACGCCGAGCAAACTGCATCCCAGATTGATAACCATCTGGGCCTTGCTCTCTTCGCCGCTGAAGCAGCCGACATTGAGCAGGTCAGAGACGTTGCGCACCGCCATCCCCAGCACCAGCAGCGGGATATAGGCGATGGCTCCGTGATAGCTCTCAGGAGTGAGCCAGCGGATGAGCAGGGGGGCGGTGAGCCCCACCACCCCGGCGGTGGCGAACCCCAGCACGGAGCCCAGCACGCTGTAGTGGGCGTTCAGGCGCAGGCCGTCCGGCTCCTTGAGCAGCATGAAGCGGCGCGGATACCACCAGAGGGCGAAGGGTTGCAGCAGGAGTCCCACCGCCAACGCCAGCTTGCCCGCCACCGCGTAGTAGGCCAGCAGCGCCTCGCCGACGTGTTCGGCCAGCAGCCAGCGATCCAGCCCGCTCAAGGCAAAGCCGGCCAGCCCGCTCACCACCAGCGGCAGGCCGTAGCGCAGCAGGGGGCGGTAGTGTTGCCAGTCAAAGCGGATGCCACCATCGCGCCACTGCCAGAGGCTCAGCAGCAGCGCCAGCCCGACGCAGGTGAGGGTGCCGGAGGCGAGCACTCCGCTCACGCCCCAGCCGAGCCAGAGCCACCAGGCGGTCAGCAGGGACTGGATCACCGCCTTGCCGGCGGTGGCCACGAAGAAGAGACGGGCCTGATTGCGCATCCGCAGCCAGGCCAGCGGCACCCCGATCACCCCCTCGAACGGCAAAGCGCTGAGCACCCAGCGCACATCGGCAAGGCGGGTTTCGGTTGGCAGCAGCCGCTGCACCAGGGGCGCCAGCCACCAGAGCAGCACCAGGCTCGCCAGGGCGATGATCCAGACCAGGCCGAACACCCGCGCTACCACCTGCTTGCGCTCGCCCTCATCTGCCGCCATCCCGGCGAAGCGGTAGAGGGCGTCCACCAGCCCGAACCCCAGGATGAGGGAGCCCAAGTTGATGATGGTCAAGAGCACCTCCAGCTGGCCATACTCCCGGGGCGCCAGCAGGTGGGTCAGCACCGGCAGCATCAGCAGGGAGATCCCCTTCATCAGCAAGAGGCCGGCGGCGTAATAGAGCATGGCTATCTGGTTTACTCCGAGTCTCATAGGGCCTCCCAGCCACCAAGCAACGGATCTTGGGTCATCTGAGGTCAGCCAATGCAAGGGGCACGCCAGCCGGTGCAATTCCCCGTGCAGCCCTGCATGTCGCGCTCTCGCCCCTCACAGCAACGCACATCAGGCCCAAAATGAATCTGATTTTTTGCGTTTTGCAGACCGGCCGGCGCAATTTGCACAGCGCCTTGCCATCCAACCCCCTGGCAGGCGGCCGGCGTGAGCCGGCAGCGTGCTGAGCGTCAGTTGGCCCGATCCCTGCTAGTGCCTGACTGGTCGGCCATGACGACAGCAGAGCCAAGGGAGAGCACACCATGAACAGCATCAGCCTGTACCGGATGAAAACCTGGGCCAAGCAGGGAGAGACGCCGCTGGCCCGCCTGCTGTGGCGCCTCGCCAAGGGGGCCCGCAGCTGGAGCTTTCCGCTCATCCCGCCCCTGCACGGCCTGCTCTATCGTCTCTATCGGCTGGCAAGCCAGACACTCGCCACCCTGGCCCGCACCCTCTGGTGGACGCCGCTGTTCCAGTCCCGCCTGCGCGCCCCCGCCCCCCGTCTCTATCTCTATGGCGGCATCCCCTTTATCAGCGGCCCCGTGTCGATCGACATCGGGGCGGATTGTCGCCTCTCTGCGGCCATGACCATCAGCGGCCGCCCCTCGAGCAAGGGGCCCGCTCTCAGGATTGGCAACAACGTCGGCATCGGCTGGCAGACCACCATAGCGGTGGGCAGCAAAGTAGTGCTCGGCGACAACGTGCGCATCGCCGGGCGCGCCTTTCTCGCGGGCTACCCTGGCCACCCGCTGGATGCCCAGGAGCGGGCCCGGGGGCTGCCGGATCGGGACGAGCAGGTCGGCGATATCGTGCTCGAGCACGATGTCTGGCTCGGCACCGGCGCCATGGTGATGGCGGGGGTGACCATAGGCGCGGGGACCGTGGTCGCCGCCGGCAGTATCGTGACCCATAGCCTGCCCGCCGGGGTGCTGGCCGCCGGGGTGCCGGCCCGGGTACTGCGCCCCCTTGATGCGCAAGATTGCCGCGACGCGCTGGCAGAGAGTGCCGCCAGCCGCCCGAGTGAGGAGAAACAGCCATGAAACCATCGAGCGCACAGCCCCAACTGGTGGTACTGGGGGAGGATTGGGGTCAGCACCCCTCCAGCACCCAGCACCTCATCAAACGCCTGCTGCCGGACTATCGGGTGCTCTGGGTCAACTCCATCGGCCTGCGCCGCCCCCGCCTCAATGTGCGCGACCTCGGCCGGCTCGGCCGCAAGCTGGGGGCCGTGCTGCGCCGCCCGGCCAAGGGCGAGGCGCAGTCAGCCACCATCCAGAGCGGGCCGACGCCCCAGGTGATGCCGCCGCTGGCGCTGCCCCTGCCCGGCAACCCGTTGGCGGGGCGGATCAACGGCCACTGGCTGGCGGCCCAGATCCGCCGCCAGCTGCCCGAGCTCGACAAGCCGCTGCTCTGGATCTCCTTGCCAAGCGCGGTGGATCTGGTAGGCAAGCTCGGCGAGCGGGCGGTGATCTACTACTGCGGCGACGACTTCTCGGCCCTGGCGGGGGTGGATCACGCCGCCATCGCCCGCTGCGAGGCCAGGCTGGTAGAAAAAGCGGACCTGATTCTCGCCGCCAGTCCGGCGCTGGCCAGCCGCTTCCCCCCCCACAAGACCCGGCTGCTGAGCCACGGGGTGGATCTCGGGCTCTTTATGCCCCCCCAACCCAGGCCAGCGGATCTGCCGAGCAGGCGCCCCATCGCCGGGTTTTACGGCAGCCTGAGCGACTGGATAGACGTCCCCCTGCTGGCGGAGACCGCCCGCGCCCTGCCCCACTGGGATCTGGTGCTGATAGGGCCCAGGCAGACTGATCTGAGCCCGCTCGCCGGATTGCCGAACGTGCACCTGCTCGGCCCCAGACCGCACCACACCCTGGCCGCCTACGCCCAGCACTGGCAGGTGAGCCTGCTGCCCTTCGTCGACAATGCCCAGATCAGGGCCTGCAATCCGTTGAAACTGCGCGAGTATCTGGCGACCGGCCGGCCCGTGGTCAGCACCGATTTTCCGGCGCTGGACGGCTATCGGGCGCTGGTGCATCTGCCCCGCCCGGGCGACAGCCTGGCCCAGGCCATCCAGCGTGCCGCCCTCGACGCACCCGCCCAGGACTGGTTCCAGCGCTACGAGTGGGAAGCACTGACTCGCAGCGAAGGGCGCCAGAGTCGCCAGCAGGCGGTGGCGCAGCAGAGCTGGGATCACAGGGCCGATGAGCTGAAAAACTGGCTGGCGGGGCTGCTCTGATGATCTGGCTGGCGGCGCGTTTGCACAGAACATGCTGGCTACGGGTACTCAGCCTGCTCACCCTCAGCCTGCCGGCCCTCTGTTTGACAATGGGAAGTTTGGCAATAGGAAGCACTGCGCTGGCGGCGAGCCGCCTTGATGGCCCCACCCCCTTGCCACTGAGCGGCGAGCAGACGCCCCAGCGGCTCACCTTCGAGCGCCTGCCCTGGGCCGTCGGGGCGGACGATGAACTGGTGATCGAGGGTCACAATCCCGCGGCCAGTCCCCAGACCCTGATCCTGCGGGTCGATGACGCCGCCTCGGTCAACTACCGCAGCCGGGTCAATCTGGAGCGGATCATCCCCCCGGGCCCTTTTACCCTGCGTTTTTCTTTAAGCGACTGGCGCACCGCCCAGCCCAGGGCCCTGGCCCTCGACCAGCTCACCAAGCTCTATCTCTTCATGGCTGACGGGGCGGCGCCGCTCACCCTGACACGCTGGTACTGGTCCCCCGGGCTGACCCTGCCGACCGGCACCATAGCCCTCGATCTGGGGGCAAGCGACTCGCCTCGCTTCACCGGTTTCGAGACCCTGGCGCCGGGGGATCCGCGTCTGCTTGGCCACCCCAGCCCCATATTGCGCCCCTCCGGCGATGCGCTGATCCGCGACGGGCTGCGCAACCTCGACGGCGTCAGACTGAACGTTCCCAAGGGGCGCTACCAGCTCACCCTCTGGCTCGACGATCCGGGCGAGTGGGAGTACCTGCCCCATCCCCTCGAGCGCAGCGTGCTGATCGATGGCGAGCCGGTCTGGGCCGAGCGGTTGCAGCCGGGCGAGTGGCTGGCCCAGCGCTATCTCGCCGGCCAGCAGCAGGAGGCGCTGCCCAATCCCGACCCCTGGCAGCTGTTTGGTGCCCGCCAGGGGGGGCCGGTCAGCCTGGTGCTCGAGCACCCGGGCGGCCCGCTCACCCTCACCCTGGGGGGCAATTCGCCGGATGCGAAATTCCTCTCCGGCCTGCTGCTGGCCCCCTATCCGGCGGCGGACAAGCAGGCTGACGCCAAGGCTAACCCTCATCCCCTAGCCGAGGCCACCCGGCTGGTGCTGGCCAAGCAGCGTCAGCTCTTTACGGAGAAGTGGGCCCTGGCCCCCTATTCGCTGCCAGAATCCCCCGCTCGTCTCACCCTGACCCCCATCGCGCAGGGGCAACCGACCTTGAGTACCAGGGCCAGCCCGGCAACCCCCGCCGCTCCCGTACTGGCCGCCCGGGGCAGCCAGCTGCTGCTGGAGTTCGTCATCGAGACGCCCGAGGATGACGCCGCCCCCCTGCTGGTGATCCAGCCGCCAGCGGCCAACGGCGTTACCCTGCCGCTGACCCCCTACCACAGCCAGTGGCATCTGGTGCGCCCCCAGGCGAGCGGCACCCTGTTGCTCCCCTCGGATCAGGAGCTGGTGGAGGGGGTGGCTGGGCTCACCCTCAAGCGCGGGGTGCCAAGGCGCCTGGTGCTGCATCTTCCCATCCCGCGGGATGCGCCGGCGGGGCGCTATCAGGGCAATATCCAGCTGCTCAGCCACCAGCAGCTGGTACAGCTGCCGTTAGAGGTCGAGGTGCTGCCCCTGACCCTGCCCGCCGCCAGCAAACCGGTCGGCATCTACCTCGACACGCCCCCCTACCTTGGCTGGTTCGGCCAGGGCCCGGAGCTGGCCGGCGCCCAGCTGGCCGCCAGTCGCTGCGATCTGGCGCGGCTCGCCGGGCTTGGGATAAGCGGCGTGGCCCCCGCCCTGCCCCAGGATGAAGCCGGGATGCGCACCACCCAGGAGGAGGCCATCGGCCTTGGTTTTCACACCCCTTTGCTGGCCTACGCCTCCCTCAAGCGCTGGGGCAGCGACACCAACAGCCGGCTCGATGCCTGGCAGCAGCGCCAGGCGGCCTTTCGCGCCCAAGGGCTGCCCCCCCTGGCCTGGAGCCTGTTTGACGAGCCCGATCTTGGCGCCCTGCCTGCCATTCAAGCCATGGCCCGCGAGATGAAGCGGCGGGATCCGGCCGTGGTGCGGGCCGGTCACTTCAACCACCCCGCCCAGGCGCCCTTGCTTGGCGAGGTGGAGATAGCCCTGATCAACGCAGGCTTTGGCGCCGACAAGGCCGATGTGGAACGGGTGAGGGCCGCCGGGGCCGCCCCCTGGTTTTACAACCTCGGCACCCCGCGCGCCGCCGGCTTCTACCTCTGGCAGAGCGGGGCCGAGGGCTATCTGCAGTGGCACGGGCGCATGCCCACCGCCCTGCCCTACGACCCCACCGACGGGCGCGAGAGCGACTTTCTGCTGCTGGGCCCGCAGGCCTGCGAGGCCCATCGCCTCTCCTACGATCTATTGCTGCTGCAACAGGGCATCGAGGATCTGCGCTGGCTCACCTGGCTCGAGCAGGCGGCGCGCCAACAGGTGGAGGCAGCCCTGCTGCTGCAGCGGCTGCGCGAGGCGGTGCCCACCCGCTGGCAGCAGGCCGAAGCACTCCCCGCCAGCCGCTGGGCCAGCTTTCGCGGCGAGATTGAACAACTGGCCAAGCGCTTGAAAACATTGCAAACTGGAGCCAATTCATCCCCCTGACTGGCCAGCTTATGCCGCATCAGAACGTCACCAACATAAAGGCTTTTGGGCGCCAGAGTGCCGGGCGTCGTCCCCGCCACATCAAGCTTGCCGCAGGCTTGTTGCCTGCCTTGCTGCTCTCCTTGCTGCCCTCTTTGCTACTCAGTGGCTGTGCCCGCCAGACGCCCACTGAGGATCCCTTCCCCATGCTGGCGCAACTGCGCCAGCAGCAGCTGGCCGAGCAGGCCCAGCTGTCGCTGACTTATCAGGAGGAAGCGGTGATGTTGGCGGCGGATCAGGAGCAGCAGTTGCACCAGTTTCTCGGCCAGCGGGATCCGGCGAAGATAGCCCTTATCAGCGGCCCCGGGCCGCAGACCGACATGCTGGAGAGTGCGCGCCTTGCCAGCAGCCGCCTTGGCAAGCTGGCCAGCCTGCTCAGTGCCCGCGCCATCGAGCTCGAACCACGCTACGACCCCATGCTGGCCCCGAACAGCCTGCTGATCCGGGTGTTGCCCGCCGACGCGGCGAGCCCTCTCAGCGAGGCTCGCCAGGCGCAATAAGGGCAAGACAGGCCGCAGGCAGTGCGACCCGATAGAGGGGGGCCGGCGCGTCACCCCACAGCTTGTGCCAGCCCTGATTGAGCCGATAGGCCAGCAGTGGCGGCTCCGGGTGCCACTGCCCCCGAAACATCACCCCCTGCAGTTGGCCTTTGCCTGCGAGCCGTACCGACATGGCCTCCCGATCCGGGGCCACCGCCATCGCCTGCAAGACCCCGCCACAATCTGGGTGGCGCAGCCGGTAGCCGACATAAGTGCTCCCCAGCAAGGGGCTGGCCCCCTGCCGCTGCCAGCCGAGCTGGCGGAGTTCCTGCAGCATCTGGCGCGCGCCCTCCACCGGCTGGCGGTGCTGATAGCGCCACCCCATGGCGCTGGCGGAGGCCAGTGCCAGCAGCACCAGCCAGAGATAACCCCTAATCGGTGGTGACATGGCGCCCCCTTCGAAACAGCAGTGTCATCAGCAACAACAGCACCAGCCACTGGTAGAGCTGGGCGAGCGTGCCGGTATGCAGCCAGCCGTACCAGCGCAGATCCAGGCTCATCAGCACCAGCCGCAACTGGTTGCTGCCGATGTAGAGCAGCAAGACCAGCCCCAGCAGGGGCAGCTGCCGGTGCAGCGCCCGCCCCGGGGCGAGCCAGCAGGAGGAGACCAGCCAGGCCAGCGCCACCAGATAGAGCTGGGAAAACGAGGAGCAGCCCTTGAGCACGATCAGGGCGTGGCCCCCCACCCGCTCGATGCGATTGCCGCTTTGCACCGTCTCCCACCCCAGCAGTTGCAGCCACTGGCCCACTCCCCAGGCATCGAGCGCCAGCACGGGGCCGGAGCAGAGGGCAAAGAGCTGCTGCCCCCACAGCACGGCCAGGGTGAAGGCCACCACTATCTGCAGCGCGGCGCGCTCGTCCCAAGGCTGCTGGCGCCGCCACAGGCTCGCGGCCAGCAGCAGGCAGGCCAGCGCCTTGCAACTTGCGCTTGGGATCAACAGCAGCAGCGAGAAGAGCAGCAGAGCGGCGCGGCCAGGTTGCCAGGCTGGCGCAACCCGCGATGCAATTTGCCACCAGATGGCAATCAGCAACACCACCAGCAGGTTGAAGTGGCCCGTATTGAGCCACACCATGGCCCACTGATTGAGCAGCCCCAACAGCAACCAGTTGGGCGCCCACTGCCAGGGACGGATCTCCATCGCCTCACCCCGCACTTGTTCGTTTTCATCCTGTGCGAAGACCGCAAATTTCATGCCTGCTGCTGATCCCTGCAAAGTGGCACGCTTTATTCATCCTCCCCATCGGCACTGAGGATCAGGGCCAGGCCCCAAGGAGAAGGAGTGAGTTATGAGACTAAAACCGTTGGCAGGGCTGGTGGGGATGCTGCTGGTCAGCGCCCCCGCCTACGCTTTGACCGAAGTGGATACCGAGCTGCAACTGCTGATGGATGTGTCGGGTAGCGTCAGCGCGTCAGAGTTCAACCTGCAGTTGCAGGGGTATGTGGATGCGTTTTACAGCCAGGCGGTGCAAGACGCCATCCTGGATACCAGCGACGGCAAGCTGGGCACCATCGCCGTGCAGATGGTGATGTGGAGCGGCTCGACCCAGCAGGCGGTGATGACCGACTGGTTCTACCTCTATGACATGACCTCCATCAACGAGTTTGCCGCCACCCTGGACGCCCTGACACGCCCCTACTCGGGGATGACGGCGCCGGGCTCGGCCATGCAATTTGGCGCCCTGCAGTTCGATACCAACGACTTTACCGCCACGCGCCAGGTGATGGATGTCTCAGGTGACGGGATCCAGAATGCCGGGCTGGATACCTCGACGGTACGGGATCAGCTGCTCGCCTCCGGCATCGACACCATCAACGGCATCACCATAGGCCAGGACTACCCCGATGGGGTGCTGCAGGATTGGTATCTGAACAATATCGCCGGCGGCGAGGATGCCTTCGTCATCAACGCCACCACCTTCGCCGATTTTGGCAGCGCCCTGGAGCTGAAACTCGCGGCCGAGATTGAGGGGGGTATTATCCCGGAGGGTGCACTGGCGGCCCCCATCGAGGAGATCCCGCTGGCGGCCCAGCTGCTGCTTGGCATGCCCTTGCTGCTGGCCTGGCGTTATCAGCGCCGCACTCAAGGCCTTAATCAGGGGAACCAGCAGAACGCTGGATGGCAACGAATGCCGGTCATCGGTTAGTTTGTCACCCCGAGTGCAGAGATTAGGGTGTATGGAGATGGTATTCACCTGACAGTTGCCCACAAAAGGGAGTGGTCATACGGCTTCAAACCGGATAACAAAAC
>NZ_JAAKVU010000032.1:0-22408 GCF_049175815.1 Aeromonas sp. 600276
TGCGAGAGTAGGACACTGCCAGGCACCCAATTGAAGAAGCCCGCTCATCTGAGCGGGCTTTTTTATTGCCTGAAATTCAGCGATTTCTGCACAGTTTCCCGTGCTATTCCCCTTTTGCTTGCTCCGCAACGGCAGTGCCATGTTGATTCTGCCTACTTCCATTTGAGCCCTTTTGAGACATCTCTCCAGCCCTCGGTCAGCATTTCTCCCCCTCCGCTGCTAGCCAATTTCCTGATGGTGCAACAATATGGGCATTCTTTTTGTTGATGATCACTATTGCCCCGGCTGGGGATGACAAGGGCTGCGGGATCCTTAGACTGTGAACTTCATCGACAAGGGAGCTGTGTATGTTGGGGATCCACGATCTGGCGTTGTTTATCCTGTCAGGCCTGCTGTTGAACATGATGCCGGGGCCCGACTCCCTGCTCATCATGCTGCGCAGCGGCTCCCAGGGCTGGCGGGCAGGCTCCATGGCGGCACTGGGGATAGGAACTGGCACCATGGTGCATGTGCTGGCTGCTGCGTTGGGGTTGTCCGCTCTGCTGAACGCCTCGGCCGAGCTGTTTGCCGTCATCAAGTTGATGGGCGCGCTTTATCTGGTCTATCTCGGTTTATCCATGTTCAGGCAAGGGGGAGGAGGCCGGGTATCGGCTGAAGAGGCTCTGTCCCTGCCTGTGCTCTCCTATGGCCGGATCTTCCGGCAAGGGTTACTGACCAATGTGCTCAACCCCAAGGTGGCCCTGTTCTTCCTCGCCTTTGTGCCCCAGTTCATCGCGCCAGATGCACCGCAAAAAGCGCTGGCATTCATCGTGCTGGGCTGCATCTTCAATTTCAACGGCATGATCTGGTGTCATCTGCTGGCTTTCTCGACCGCCTATGCGAGTCGCAAGGTGAGGCTGCCTGCAAGACTGATTACCTGGCTCAACCGTGTGATGGGAGGCTTGTTCGTGGGGCTTGGCATCAAGCTGGCGGTGGAGTGAGAAGATAAACGTCGTCCATAGAAAAAGGCGTATCCCATCGCTGGGATACGCCTTCGTCTGCACTGCAGCAGGATGACTGAAATCAGTTCATGCCGTAGCGCTTGAGTTTCTTGCGCAGAGTACCGCGGTTGATCCCCATCATCACGGCAGCGCGAGTCTGGTTGCCACGGGTGTACTGCATGATCACGTCCAGCATGGGAGCTTCGACTTCGGAGAGAACCATATCGTACAGATCAATCACTTCCTGACCGTTCAACTGGGCCAGGTAGTTACGCAGGGCCTGTTGCACAGAGTCACGCAGGGGGCGCTGGGTCGGCTCGGCAGCGTGATTGTGAGTAGTTGTTACCAATGCATCAGAAGTCAGGGTTTGTTCGAACATATTCGGTCGGCTCTTTAGTTATGCGTTAACCTAATCCATCGAAATACGCTTCGAGTGCCTCGAGTTGTGCGTCTGCACAATCCAGGGCATTGAAGTGCTTACGGAATTCTCGGCACGTCTCTTCTTCATCCAGATACCAGCCCACGTGTTTACGGGCAATGCGCGCTCCCAGATATGCACCATAAAACTGGTGCAGGTTGGTTACATGCTCGTTCATCAGGGTGCGAACCTCTTCCCTCTCGGGAGGTGGCAGCTTGGTGCCTGTCTCAAGAAAATGACGGATTTCCCGGAAAATCCAGGGTCGTCCTTGCGCAGCACGGCCGATCATCACGGCATCAACACCGGTATAGTCGAGGACATACCGGGCCTTCTCCGGGCTGTCTATGTCGCCATTGGCGACAACAGGAATCGATACGGCCTGCTTAATCGCCCTGATAGTGTCGTACTCCGCTTCGCCCTTGTAGAGACAGGCACGGGTACGACCATGCACGGCGAGGGCCGCGATACCGCAATCTTCGGCGATTCGGGCGATCTCCTCGCCATTGCGGTTATCCGGATCCCATCCTGTGCGGATCTTCAAGGTGACAGGCACGTCCACTGCGTTCACCACGGCCCGGCAGATGGATCTGACCAGGTCTGGTTGGCGCAACAGGGCAGAACCTGCCAGCTTCTTATTCACTTTTTTTGCCGGACATCCCATGTTGATGTCGACGATCTGAGCGCCCTGCTCCACGTTGTAGCGGGCGGCAAACGCCATCATCTCGGGGTCGGCTCCGGCAATCTGGACCGATCGCAAGCCCCCTTCAGCAGAGTGATCCATTCTCATCCGGGTTTTCTGGGTATCCCAGACATCCGGGTTGGCCAGCAGCATCTCGGAAACGGCCATGCCGGCACCCAGCCGCAAACAAAGTTCACGGAATGGTCGGTCTGTTACACCGGCCATGGGAGCCACGATCAGGGGAGTTTCAAGCGTGTGGGGACCTATCTGCATTCCACGGTTACCATCGGCTTAGGGCGGCGTATATTACGCATTTTTTAGTCAGGAGAAAAGGTTAGTATTTGAGCGTCAGCCATTTTTTTCTGAAAAAAACGTCGCGCCAAGGCTTGCAAAATCAGGAGTGCTTGAAAATCGGACAGATTGTCGAAGCGAAGCGGCGGGGCCAATTGGATGAGGGGGACCATTATTTGCCTGTCCCCATCCCGGACGGGTTTGCGTTATGATAGCGAGCTTGTATCGAGCAAAGACTCCAAACAAATTCATTACAAACAGATTGGGGACGTATGACGGCAAGGTTCATCAAATCTCTCTACCCGTGTCTGCTTGGCGCCATGCTGGGCTCGGCCCAGGCTCAGACGGTCAGTTTCAGCGAAGCCTGGAGCCGGGTCATTCAACAGGATGACGGGCTGGCGGCGGAACAGGCCGGGGTGGAGCGGGCGCAACAGCTGCGCGAAGCCGCCAAGGCCATGTATCTGCCCAAGGTGGACGTGGGGGCCAGCTACACCCATCTCGATCAGCCGGTGGAGCTGGACATGATGGACCTCAACCCCATCGCCAGTCATCCTGAGTTCGGCAAGGTACTGGCGCCCATCATGCAGGCGCTCAAGCTGACGCCCAATGACTTCGTCACCCCCCTCACCAAACAGAACGTGGTGACCAGCTCGGTCAAGATGCTCTGGCCGCTGTTCACCGGTGGTCGCATCGATGCGGCGCAGGACATTCGCCAGGCCCAGGTGAGCGAGGCGCAGCAGTTGCTGGTGCTCAAGCAGCAGTCCACCTTCGAGAGCCTCTCCCAGACCTATTTCGGGGTGGTGCTGGCGGCCCAGGTGGTGCAGACCAAGCAGGAGATCGAGCAGGGGCTGGCTCACCACCTGGAGCATGCCAAGAAGCTGGAAGCCCAGGGCCAGATCGCCCGGGTTGAGCGTCTCTCCGCCCAATCGGCCTATGACCGGGCCCGTATCGATACCCAGAAGGCGCGCCGCAGCCTGGAGATTGCCCAGCTGGCCCTTGGCCACATGCTCAAGCTCAAGCAGGCGGAGCCCGATACCCAGCTCTTCATCAATCCGCAGATGCCTGAACTCGCAGCCTTCGTGCAGGAGACGCTGGCGGTGCACCCCGGCCTCAAGTTGCTGACGGCCAAGAAGGAGCAGGCGCAAGGGATGATCAAGCTGGAGAAGGGCAAGTACGCCCCCGAGCTGTTCCTGTATGGCAACTACAACCTCTATGAGGATGACTCGCTGGCCTCCAAGACCACCCCGGACTGGCTGGTCGGGGTGGGTGTCAGCATGCCACTGGTGAGCCGTGACGGCCGCTCCGAGACGGTACAGGCGGCCAAGAGCGCCGAGCTGCAGGTCAATCTGCTGCAGGCCAAGACCCGCCAGGATCTGGAGTTGCTGGTCGAGAAGACCTGGCGCGAGGCGGCGCAGGGGCTGGAAGAGTTCCAGTCGCTCTCTTCCACCCAGGCGCTGGCCGAGGAGAACGTGCTGCTTAGGGACAAGGCATTCGGGCAGGGGCTTTCCACTTCCCTCGATGTGGTGGATGCCCGCAACCAGCTGGCCGGGGTCAAGACCCAGCGCGCCGCTGCCGCTTATCAATACGTCATTTCGCTGGCGCGTCTGCTGGCCCTCTCCGGGCAGATGAACAGCTTCAACCAGTATCAGCACGGGCAGGCGATCGAGGTGAACTCATGATCGCAGCCTGCCTTGCTCCCATTTTCATGTCTGTTTCGACCGCCAAGGGTCGCCCGTTTGCCGAGGTGAATTCATGAGTCATCCCCCCATCAAGAAGAAGATGAGCCAGGGCAAGCCGCTGCTGCTGCCATTGGCGCTGGTGTTGCTGGTCATCTGGCTGGGCTGGCGTTTCTGGCTGGCCTATCAACCCGAGCCGGTGCGTCTGCAGGGGCAGATCGAGGCGCAGCAGTACTCCGTCTCCTCCAAGGTGGCGGGCCGCATCGAGGAGGTGCTGGTGAAGAAGGGGGATCAACTGGCCAAGGACCAGCTGGTGTTCACCCTGGCGAGCCCCGAGATTGAAGCCAAACTGAGCCAGGCCAAGGCGGGCCAGGCCGCGGCAGGCGCCATGGCCGAAGAGGCCGAGAAGGGGGCGCGCGCGCAGCAGATCGCCGCCGCCAAGGATCAGTGGCAAAAGGCCAAGGCGGCCGCCTTGCTGCGCGGCAAGACCTACGAACGTATCGCGAGCCTGCACCGGGATGGCGTGATGCCGCTGCAAAAACGCGACGAGGCCTGGACGGCCTGGCAGGCGGCCAGGTACAGCGAAGGCATGGCCTGGCAGCAGTATCAGATGACCCTGGAAGGGGCACGGGAAGAGACCAAGATCGCGGCCCGTGAGCAAGCCAAGATGGCGGCAGGTTCGGTGGCTGAAGTGGAGGCCTACCTGGCCGACACCCGCATCAATAGCCCGCATGCGGGTGAAGTATCCCAGGTGCTGCTGCGCAGCGGCGAGCTGGCCCCGCAGGGCTTCCCGGTGGTGACCCTGCTCGACATGAGCGATGCCTGGGCCCAGTTCCACGTGCGCGAAGATCTGCTGCCCCGCTTCGCGCTGGGCACCGAGTTCGATGCTCGCATCCCCGGTCTTGGCGAGCAGACGGTGCGCTTCAAGGTGACCCATGTGGCCGTGATGGGGGACTTTGCCACCTGGCGTGCCACCGACACCCGCCAGGGCTTTGACATGAAGAGCTTCCAGGTGGAGGCGCGCCCGCTGCAACCGGTCGAGGGGCTGCGAGTAGGCATGAGCGTGCTGGTTGAGCTCTGATGGGACGCGAATGGCGGTTGTTGTGGCAGGATCCGTTTGGCCGGGCGCTGGCCAGCTGGTTGCCCCTGCTGCTGATGGGGATCCTCTGCTGGATCTTCTCTGCCGGGTTGGCGCGGGATCTCAAGATAGGTCTGGTGGATCTGGATCAGAGCGTGCTGTCGCGCCAGCTGGCCTATTCGCTGGATGCCTCCGCCGGGCTCAAGGTAGCGCGACAGTTCGACTCCATCGCTGAAGGGGCCAACGCCCTGCGGGGAGGCGACATCTACGCTCTGGTCGTGCTGCCTGACCATCTCGAGCGGGATGCCAGGCAAGGCACCCAGCCGCGGGTCACCGTGTTCAACAACGGCCAGTTCATCCTGATCGCCAAGCTGGTCAACTCGGCGCTGGCTCAGGTGGTGGGAACCCTCAACGGCCAGGTCGGCGTGCTGACGGCGATGGCTGACGGCAAGGCGCTGCCCGGGGCGCTCGGCCAGGCGGTGCCCATCAACAGTCAGGTGACGGCGCTTTACAACCTCAATGCCAGTTACGCCCAGTTTCTGCTGAGCGCCATCCTGCCTGCGGTGTGGCAGATCCTGGTGGTGCTCTACGGACTCAATGCGCTGGCCCGCACCGACCGGCTGGGACTGGACTGGACTACCAAAGGGGTCTGGTTCGGGCTCTGGCGAACCCTGCTTCCCCACGTGCTGATTGGCTGGGGCTGGGGGCTGCTCTGGACGTTGTTGCTGTTCAAGGGCTTTGCCTATCCCATGCACGGCAGCTGGCTGGTGCTGACGGTGGGGTTGGGGCTGGCCTCGGCCGCTTGCGTCAGCATGGGGGCCTTTTTCTACGCCGTCATTCGGGATCCGGCCCGGGCCCTGTCACTGGCGGGGGCCTACACGGCGCCGGGGTTCGCCTTCATGGGCGTCACCTTTCCGGTCAGCGCCATGGGGGATTTCGCCCAGTTCTGGCGCAGCCTGCTGCCCATCTCTCACTATGTCGAGCTGCAGATCGGCCAGACCAACTACGGTCAACCGCTGGCGGCAGCGCTGCCGCAGTTCGGCGCCCTGCTGCTGTTTCTGTTGCCCCTGCTGCTGGTCGTGCGCCGCTACCGGGCACAGGCGAGCACGACCCAGTCACAAGAGGAGCTCAAGCCATGATGGGATTCCGGGATCTGCTGCGCCTCGAGCTGCGTACCCTGCTGGCGGACAGGGCCATCATGCTGACCCTGTTTGGCGGCGTCTTCTTCTACTCCTTCCTCTATCCGCAGCCCTATCTGCACCAGTTACCGCGGGAAGAGGCGGTGGTGGTGGTCAACGAGGATGGCAGCCAGCTCTCCCGTCAGCTGGAGTTCATGGCCGATGCGACGCCGCAGGTAAAACTGGTGGCACGGGCCAGCTCGCTGGATGAGGCTCGCCAGCGGATGATGGCTGGCGAGGCGAGCGGGATCCTGCACATCCCCAATCACTTCTATCGGGATCTGATGCTGGGCAAGAGCGTGACCCTGAGCTATGCCGGCGATGCTTCCTACTTCCTGGTTTACGGCACCATCGCCGAGGGGCTGGCCCAGGCGGGCGGCACCCTGGCCGCCCAGGTCAAGGTGGCCAGGCTGCTGAGTCACGGCGAGGCGCTGCCGCAGGCGGCCATGGGCTGGAATGCGGTGGCGCTCAACGTACTGCCGGTGTTCAACCCCACCATGGGCTATGTGAACTACGTGGTGCCGGCGGTGTTCGTGCTGATCCTGCATCAGGTGCTGCTGATGGGCACCGGCATTCTGGGGGCGACTCAGAACCAGCGCAGCCAGCGCGGCGAGTCAGGCTATTGGCAGGATGCGCCCGTCCTGCCACTGCTGCTGGCCCGAACTCTGGTGGTGGGGGGGCTGTTCGTGCTGCCGGTGAGCTACTTCTTCGGCTTCTGCTTCGATCACTACGGCATCGCGCGTACCGCCGAGCCGGCCGCACTCTGGTTGTTCACCCTGCCGTTCCTGCTGGCCACGACCTGGTTTGGCGTCGCGCTGGGGGCCCTCTTTACCCGGCGCGATCTGCCGACCCAGGTGGTGCTTGTCTCCTCCTTGCCGCTGGTCTTCCTGGCCGGCTTCATTTGGCCGCTGGAACTCATTCCGGCGCCGCTCAACTGGCTGGCCCAGTGGGTACCGAGCACTCCGGCCATCGAGGGTTTTTTGCGTCTCAACCAGATGGGGGCCGAGTTTGCTCAGGTCTCCCACTACTGGTGGCAGTTGTGGGGGCTGGCGCTCCTGTATGGCGCCCTGGCGTGTCTGCTGCTGGGCTGGCGTCAATCCCAGAGGCGAAAGGTTCGCCCGGCCGCTCTGGCGCTGGATGCTGTGAGCGAGCCCTCCGCCGGTTAGGTGTTCCCCGATAGCAAAACGGTCAGCCCCAGGGCTGACCGTTTTGCTATGGCGCTGGCTCATGCCTGGCTGAGGCTTGGGTCGCCGATGGCGTAGATCTGGCCTGCTGCCGCCTCGTCGGTCAGCAGACGCAGCCCGCAGGCGGCCACGTCGGCCCGGCGCACCAGACCGTGCATCTCCTTGCCCTGACTCAGCACGGCCGCACCGGTAGCGATGCCATCCTGCAGACCGGCCGGGCGCAGTATGGTCCACGCCAGCGTGCTGGTCTGCAGCCAGCTCTCCGCCAGACTCTTGAGCCGCACCTCGTGGCCGAAGGCGGCCCGCGCCCGCTCGGGCAGATATTGCCAGCTGTCGCCGCAACCGAGGGAGGTGACCAGCAGCAGACGCTTGAGTCCGGCCCGCTCCATCTCGTCGATCACCTGGCGGTTGCCAAGATAGTCGACGGGCTCAACCTGGCGAAAACTGCCGAGGGTGGAGACCACGTGGGCATCGCGACCGGCGTGCCGGCAGGCGGCTGCTACCGCCTGCGGGTCCAGGGCATCCCCGCTGACGACGTCAACGCCCAGTGATTGCAGCTCGGCGGCCATGTCGGCATGGCGCACCAGGGCGACGACCCTGTGGCCAAGTTGCAGCGCTTGCCCGGTGAAGGCGCGGCCCAGCCCGCGGCTGGCTCCGAAGATGAGTGTGGTTGGCATGGTGCGGCTCCCTTGAGTGAAAGGGTTAGCCTAGAGGGCGGAAGAGATGTTGTAAATGATAGTTGTTTTTATTTGCCTGGCAGGAGAGAAAACGGTGAGCCGGAGACACCCGGCTCACGCAGCATCAGCCGTTGTAGTGGCCGATATTGGGACGACGGCTGGGGCCGCTCAGGTGGATATCCACCGGATTGAACGCCTTGATCGCCTCGAAGCTGAAATCGCCGATGGCCTGATGCAGGCTCTGGGGGCTGTGGTTGGTGATGAGGATGACGCTTTTTGAGAGGTTGCGGCGACGGCGCAGCAGGTGGCCGAGGAAGCTGGACTGGCTCTCCGCCATCTTGGCACGATTGGCCGCCACCTCGTCGATGATCAGCAGGTCAACCTCTTCCAGGGCGCGCCGGTACTGGTTGCGCTCCTCTTGATCCTGGATGACGTTGAAGAACAGCCGATCAACGATGGAGGCCCACTGCTGGAAGATCACCGACTTCTGGTGGCGCTCGATCAGTTCGTGCGCCACCGCGCCGGCCAGGGTCGACTTGCCGGTGCCGTAGTCGCCATAGATCAGCATGCAGCCACCGCCGCTCTTCTCCCAGTGTTCGAAACCGCTGATGAAGTAACGGGCCGTCTCGATGGGGTATTGCAGCGCGGGGTCGCCAGCATCCATGCGCTCGAACACCCAGTCCGGGTTGAGGTCGGCCTGGGCGATCAGCTTCTGGATCCGCTCCTGGCGCGCCACCTTCTGCAGTTCGCGCACCTCGGCGTTGGCCTTGGCGTCGTACTCCTTGCGCAGGGTTTCATAGTCGTACTGGCTGCCGCCGGTCTGGGCCTGCAGGCGGCGAATGCGCTCCAGCAGGCCTCCTACGTGACGACTCAATTCCGGGTCGTGAACGCGATGGTCCTGCTTGGCCTTGGCGATCTTCTGGCGCTTGGCTTCGATCTCTTCCAGCTCCTGGCGCAGGGGATCGTGCGGATCAGTCATGGAGTGCTCCTTCTGCTCGGTCTGGGTGGGGACTAGGGTCTGATTTTGCCTGCTGGCAGGGGCCTTCTTCAATCATTATCCGGCTCCTGGCGCTGCGCGGCCAGCCGCTTGGCCTCTTCGATCATCTCCTGGGCCCGCTTGCTCGGGCCCGCCTCCGCCGGCTCCGGGGTGACTTGCTGATAGCCGGTCACGCTCATCGGTTGGCGGCGGGCGTAACGGCGGGTCTTGAGGGCACGAATGAACTTGAGCATCCACTGGTGCTGGGAGTCGAATACCTCGGGCCGTCCCAGCCAGTAGGCGATGAACTCGCCGAGATCCTCTTCGCTGTAGCGGGCATCGATCACACCGCACAGGCGGGCGAGGGCGGGCAACTCTTCATCCGGGCGCCACTGCAGGTGCATCTGGAAGGGGCGCTCCGGCAGGGGGCTGCGCACCCGCTGGGTCAGCAGCGGCAGCTGGAACGGACACTGATGGTAGTGTTCACTCTCGGTCTGGCTCTCGACCTGCAGCAGGCCGGCTTCCATCAGCTCATCAAACAGTTCGGTCAGCTGGCGGGCATTGACCTGAAAGGAGAAGCCGCTGGGATCGCTCGGGTCGACCACCGCCAGCGCCCGCCCAAGCTCCGGGTAGTTGAGCCTGGCCAGCTGATTTTCCAGCACCAGCCGACGCAGCTGCAGGGTATAGAGGCTGCGGGCAGGATGGGACAATCTGGGGTGGGCGAGGGCGCTGTATTCGGCTGGGGTCATGGCATGCTTCATCGACGAAATTGAGGGGCATTATCCCCCATGGCGGGGCTGCATACAATTGATGGTGGCTAGGGGGAGATGCAGCAGGGCGGGGGGCAGCCGATCTCTGCCCGCGCGCGTCAGGGGAGTGATTGTCTCCCGTATGACTCCCTTGCAGGGCCGAAGCGATGCCAGCAGGACAAGGCAGGTTTTCGGGCAACCTCATTACCTGCTTTATTTCAAACAGTTGACGGCCTAAATAGCTATCTGGCATAGCTTTAATGGAGATTATTCTATCATCCGATTGGTCAGTGCAGTCGGTTATGGTCTAGGCTTGAAGCTAAATAACTGGTTGACTAATAAGAGCTTTATCAAGATGTCAAAAGCCGGATTACGGATCCTGGTGGTGGAAGACGAGGTCGTTTTTCGCCACTCCTTGGTAAATTATCTCGAGCACGATGGCGCCTGCGTCTTCCAGGCTGAAGACGGTATCGAAGGTCTCTCCGCCGCCGCGCTTTACCACCCCGATGTTGTCTTGTGTGACCTGAACATGCCCAACATGGATGGCCATGAGGTGATCGCCTGTCTCTCTGCCCGCTATCCTCATACCCCTGTCATCGTCATCTCGGCCCAGAGCAAGATGGAGGCGGTCGAGCGGGCGCTGCGCGCCGGCGCCCGCGACTTTCTGCTCAAGCCCATCTCGGACTTCGGTCAGGTGCGCCGCAGCATAGAGCAGTGTCTGGCGGCCAACCACGGCTATGGGCAGCAGCTGGAGTTGATGGAGCACATGGACTTTTTCCGCGAGCACGACAAGGCGGCCACCCGGTTGCTGGCCTGGTTGAAGCCTCCCGGTCTGCAGGAGTGGGGTCCCTGGCAGGTGACCTTCAAGGGGATGGGCAACCTGTTCATTCCCGATACCTTCAAGGTGGATGACAAGCTGCTGGTGCTGGTGATGGAGCTGCCGGTGCTCGGGGTGGATGCGGCGTTTTGCGGGGCCCTGGTGCGCTCCCTGATGAACGGGCCCTATCGTCAGTTTCAGCGCGGCGAGAGCCTGTTGCTGACTCAACCCCATCGATTGCTCGACTACCTCAATCTGCAGTTGATCGAATCCGGCCTGCGCCACTCGTTTGCCATGGCCGCACTGCTGTTTGATCAGGAGGACGGGCTGGTCTTTGCCAATGCCGGGCTGACCTCGCCCCACTGGCTGGTACGCTCCGGTGGGCTGCCGCTCGGCCTGTTGCGCACCAGTCACTACGCCTTGCACAGGCGGAGCTGGCATGAGCCGTTTGACCTGCAGTTTCGCAGCGACAGCGGCAGTGCCCTGCATGTGCAGGTTCGACATCATTGAGGCCTTGTCAGACGGCCACAAACAAAGAGGGCGCCCGTGGGCGCCCTCTTTGTTGCTGACAATCTTGACCGCTTAGACGGCGGCAGATTGCAGCTTCTTGTCGTGTTCCTGCGGCTCTTTGGCCGGGCCTTCGGCACCGTGCATCCAGTAGACCAGGCGGTTGGCCATGGTCAGCAGGATCAGGGCGCTGATGACGGCTGCCAGCGCGATGCCACCGAAGATGGCCATGGCGCCGGACTCGCCGACGAAGGAGCCGATGAAGCCGGCAGCATAGTTGGCGAGAGCCACGAAGCCGAACCAGGCACCCATCATCAGGGAGGCCAGACGCAGCGGAGCCAGCTTGGTCACCATGGAGAGGCCGATCGGGGAGAGGCAGAGCTCGCCCAGAGTGTGGAACAGGTAGGCGCCGACCAGCCAGAACATGGAGGTCTTGACGGCCTGATCACCACCTTGCTCCAGCACGGCACCGATCATGAACAGGAAGCCGATGGCCAGGAACAGCAGACCCATGGCGAACTTCACCGGGGAGTTCGGCTCTTTCTTGCCGAGCTTGATCCAGATGGCGGCCACGATGGGCGCCAGGGTGATGATGAAGAAGGGGTTCAGGGACTGGAACCAGGCGGTCGGTACTTCGAAGCTGCCGATCATGCGGTCGGTATACTCCTGTGCGTACAGGTTCATCAGACCGCCAGCCTGCTCGAAGCCGGCCCAGAAGATGATGGTGAACAGACCCAGCACCAGGATGACCTTGATGCGATCCACTTCCTGCTTGGTCAGCGGAGCCTTCTGCTCTTTGGAGCGCTGCTCGGCGGCGCGCTGGGCGGCCGGCACGCGGCCGATATCACCGAGGAAACGCTGGGCCATGGTGGCCTGTACTACCAGAGAGAGCAGCATGCCGATACCGGCGCTGACGAAGGCGGCTTGCCAGCCGTAGGCGGTGGCGGCTGCGCCACAGATCACGCCGGCCAGCAGGGAGCCCAGGTTGATGCCCATGTAGAAGATGGTGAAGGCACCGTCGCGACGGTGGTCACCTTCCTGATACAGATCACCCACCATGGTGGAGATGTTCGGTTTGAACAGACCGTTACCCACGATCAGCAAGCCAAGACCTGAATAGAACACTGTGTTGACCATGTCCGGGAACATGGCGTGAGGCAGGGCCAGCGTGAACTGGCCGGCGGCCATCAAGACAGCACCGAACAGGATGGCGCGACGCTGACCCAGGAAGGTATCAGCCAACCAGCCGCCGATGATCGGGGTGATGTAGACCAGACCGGTATAGATGCCGTACAGCTTGAGGGCATCGGCCTGAGTCCAGCCCATCCCGCCGTTGGCAGTCATGTCAGTCAGATAGAGCACGAGCACGGCACGCATGCCGTAGTAGGAGAATCTCTCCCACAGTTCGGTACTAAAGAGCAAAAAAAGCCCTTTAGGGTGACCTAAAAAGGTCCCTTTGGACGGATTATTCATTGGAACTTCCACCTGTGTCTTATATTTTTTTAGAAATTTTATGCAAGGGCTAGGAACAAGCCTTAATCCTTATAGAACAAGCGTGATTAAATTACAATATTATGATTTAGCGATATTTTATCTATCAATGGTTGAATATTTGTTTATAAAATGAAAAAGGGCATCGAATGATGCCCAGTATAATATTCTTTCGTTTGGTTAAATATTCAGCGATTACAGCTGCTTGGCAAACTGCTTCAGCCAATTGATAAATTCACCGTTCAGCTCCGGATGGCGCGCGGCATATTCCACGTTGGCTTTCATGTAACCCAGCTTGCTGCCGCAGTCGTGGCTGCGCCCTTTCATGAAGTAGGCGTTGACCTGCTCCTGCTCCATCAGCATGGCGATGGCGTCGGTCAGCTGGATCTCGTCACCGGCACCGGCGGGGGTGCGTTCCAGCAGCGGCCAGATGTTGGAAGAGAGCACGTAACGGCCGACCACCGCCAGATTGGAGGGGGCTTCATCGCGGGGCGGCTTCTCGACGATGGCCTGCATCGGCAGGGACATGCCCTCGCTCAGCGCCTCACCTTTGATGTCGGCGATACCGTATTTGTCCACTTCGCTCTCGGGGACGGCTTCCACCATGATCTGGCTGATGTGGTTCTCTTCGAACATGTGCACCATCTCGGCCAGATTGTCCTGCTTGAGATCGCTGGCCACCTCGTCGATCAGCACGTCCGGCAGCAGCACCGCAAAGGGGTTGTCGCCGATCAGCGGGCGGGCGCAGAGCACCGCGTGACCCAGCCCTTTGGCTTCACCCTGACGCACGTGCATGATGGTGACGTCTTTCGGGCAGATGTGTTGCACCTCTTCCAGCAGCTGACGCTTGACCCGCTTCTCGAGGGTTGCTTCCAGCTCGAAACTCTTGTCGAAGTGGTTCTCGATGGAGTTCTTGCTTGAGTGGGTGACCAGCACTATCTCCTTGATGCCGGCCGCGATGGCTTCGCGCACCACATACTGGATCAGCGGCTTGTCGACGACGGGCAGCATCTCCTTGGGGATGGCCTTGGTGGCTGGCAGCATGCGGGTACCCAGACCGGCGACGGGAAGAACGGCTTTGCGTACAACGAGCGGTGTCTTTTTCATGGAGAGAGTCCAGAGATACAAAGTGGGCCCATGATACCCGAAGAAAACTAGGGCAGCCACAGGCTGCCCTCAGGATGGAAGTGGCGGAAACCGGTTACTTGACGATGATCATGTCCCGATTTGCTTCCAGCGTGGCGGGGCCGATACCGCTGACATCGGCAAGCTGGTCAACAGTGGTGAACTTGCCCTGTTTCTCGCGATAATCGACGATGGCCTGTGCCTTCTTCTCGCCGATGCCCTTGAGCGCGGTCAACTCGTTGATACTGGCGGTATTCAGGTTCACCTTGCCACTCTCCTTGGCGGTGGCAACCGTGGTGGCCGGTGTGGCGGCGGGCTTGTCGGCGGCCAGCAGGGGCTGGCTGAGCAGCGGCAGGCAGCTCAGCAGCAGGGTGGCGGTCAGGGTCTTGTAGTTCATGGCGTCACGTCCTTGTGTTGTGGGATTCGCTATTGAGGATTAGTCGAGCCGCGCCACTTTTTGTCTGTCATTTCTGACACTGTATAAGTCAGAGCAAACGGCTATAAGCCTCCTCTATCCAAAATGGGTACACTGCTCCAACCATTTGACCAGGATGTCTTTTTCCATGTTTTTTCCCGCAATCTCCGAGCTGGAGCCCATCGCCCGCGCCGCCGGCGAGGTCATCATGGCCATCTACAGTCAACCCTTTGCGGTGGAGTACAAGGGGGACGAGAGTCCGCTGACTGCCGCCGACAAGGGAGCACACGAGCTGATTGTCGCGGCGCTGGCCAGGCTCACCCCCGATATTCCCGTGCTGTCGGAAGAGTCCTCCCCCGAGGTGATGGCGGCGCGACTCGGCTGGTCCCGCTATTGGCTGGTGGATCCGCTCGATGGCACCAAGGAGTTCGTCTCCCGCAACGGCGAGTTCACCGTCAATATCGCGCTGATCGAGCATGGCCAGCCACTGTGGGGTCTGGTCTATGCTCCCGTGCTGGACAGGCTCTGGTATGGTGGCAAGGGGGTGGGGGCCTCGCGCATTGCCGATGGCAAGCATGAGGCTATCCAGACCCGACCTCATCAGGAAGGCACACCCTGGCGCGTGGTGGGCAGCCGCAATCACCTGTCACAGGAAACCCTGGATTACCTGGCGCGCTTTGGTGACATGGAGCGGGGCGAGATAGAGCTGGTTTCCATGGGAAGTTCGCTCAAGTTCTGCATCATCGCCGAGGGGGGCGCCGAACTCTATCCGCGCCTCGCCCCGACCTGCGAGTGGGATACGGGGGCGGCGCAGGCGGTGCTGGAGGGGGCTGGCGGCAGCGTCACCCAGCTGGATGGCTCGCCGCTGCGCTACAACAAGCCCGACATCCTCAACCCCTGGTTCGTGGCCAAGGCATAAACGGGACGGTGGAATGCAAAAAGGCCGGACTGGAGTGAGTCTCCAGTCCGGCCTTTTTATTTCTCTACTGCCCTTGGCTCAGAAGACCTTCTTGAACGGCTTGATGGTCACCTTGGCATAGACCCCGGCCGCCACATAGGGATCGGCATCGGCCCAAGCCTTGGCATCTGCCTGGCTGGCGAACTCGGCGATGACGGTGCTGCCGGTAAAGCCGGCATCGGCCGGATCCTCGGCATCGATGGCCGGGTTGGGGCCGGCGGTGAGCAGCCGTCCCTCATCCTGCAGCGCCTGTAGCCTGGCCAGATGGGCCGGGCGCGCCTGCTTGCGCAGCGGCAGGCTGCCCTGAACATCTTCGGAGTAGATGAGATACCACATGAGAGGATCCTTTTCTGATGGCGGTTATTTTTTCAGTTCGTCTTCTTGCTTGGTCAGCTGCTCGGCAGGCAGGTGGCGATAGAGATAGACACCACTCAGCAGGGTGAACACCAGGGTCATGCCGAGCAGGCCAAACACCTTGAAGTTGACCCACACCTCCTGCGGCAGGTTGAAGGCCACATAGAGGTTGAGCAGGCCGCAGAGGGTAAAGAAGCCGACCCAGCCGAGATTGACCCGATCCCAGACGGGGTCCGGCGCCTGCAGCTCCTTGCCCAGCATCTGCTTGATCAGGTTCTTGCCAAAGCCGTAGCGGCTGATGAGCAGGCCCAGCGCGAACAGTACGTTGATGACGGTCACTTTCCATTTGATGAAGGTGTCGTCGTGGAAGATGACGGTCAGGCCGCCAAAGAAGCCGACCAGCAGGAAGGTGAACAGCTGCATCTTCTCGACCTTGCGATAGCGAACCCAGCTGTAGGCGAGCTGCAGACCGGTCACCACCACTAGGGCGCCGGTGGCCATGTAGATGTCGTAGAACTTGTAGACCGCAAAGAAAACGATAAGGGGAATAAATTCAATAAATTGCTTCATGTCTGGCTCGTTGCCCTCAAGAGTGGAACGCAAAATTTCATCCAGTGTACCTGCCCGATGGGCAACGGCAAATGAATAAGACCGCTCATTCGCCAGCCAGTTCCTCAGCCAAATAGCTGCCCTGCGATCTCATCGCCCAACCGTTTCTGATCTGCCAGCAGCTCGCGAATATGTCGCTCCTCGATGAGGGGATTGAGCAGTACGGCCCGCAACAGGGTGAGCGGTTGGGCGCCGTAGCGACCCACGGCCCGCTGGGTGCGGGAGACAAAACTGTGCCCCTCGGCGCGCTGTGCCTTTTGCAGGGCGACGTTGAAGGCATTGACCTGTTCGTTGGCGGCTTCGTCCAGCACCTTGCCCTGCAGATGAGAGGGGATGCAGCGATAGGAGAGCAGGTTCATCACCGGGGCCGACATCAGCTCGAAGGCCGGATCCTGGTCGATGAGGCTGGCCATCAGGCGGGCCCGGTCGTAGTTGGCCTCGATGAGCTCGGCATAACCCTGCTGGCCGAACAGCTGGAAGGCGGCATCCAGATAGAGGGCGTTGGCCGGGCGGGTTCCCTCCAGGGTGAAGCGCCCCTGATCAAAAGAGCTGGCGCGGATGGCGTAGGGGGCCTCCCGCTTGACTGCCATCATCAGGTCCGGCTGGCGGCAGAGCAGCATGCCGGTACCGAGCGGTACCAGCAGTTGCTTGTGGCCATCCAAGGTGACGGTGTCGGCGTGCTCGATCCCCGTCAGAAGCCCCTGATAACGGGGCGAGAAGAGGGTCGGGCCACCCCAGGCGGCATCCACGTGGAAGTGGATCTGCTCGCGAGCGGCGATGGCTGCCAGCTCAGGCAGCGGATCGATGGAGCCGAAATCGGTGCTGCCGGCCACACCGACCAGAGCCAGCACCTTGAGCTTCTGCTCCTTGCACTGGGTCAGCGCCTGTTCCAGCGCGGCCAGACTGAGCCGGTTATGCTGGTCGGTCTCGAGGCGCCAGACGCTGCGCGCCCCCAGCCCCAGCAGATCCATCCCCTTGTCGAAGGAGTAGTGCATCAGCCGCGAGCCCAGGATGACGGCACCGCGATACCCCTGCTCATAGAGGGCGAACAGGTTGTCGCCACAGGCACGGTTGCGGGCCAGCCAGAGGGCGGTGACGTTGGCGATGGTGCCGCCGCTGGTCATGACGCCGAGCGCCGCATCCTTGGCATGCATATGGGTGCCGTAGAAGGGCTCGTCGGCGCGATAGACGAGGCGGTGCAGCTTGGCCAGCACCTCCCGCTCCAGAAAGCTGAGCAGACGGGAGGACTCCATCTTCATCGGGTTCTGGTTGAGCATCACCACCAGACGGGAGAGCTCGGCTGTGAAGGCTGGCAATGGTGCCGTCATATGGCCCATGTAGCGTGGCGAGGTCAGGTGGGAGGCGCCGGGCACCAGGGTGGCCAGCCTGGTCAGGTAGTCCGCCATGGCGAGCCCCGCTTCCGGCATGCCCGATTGTTCAAGCTGGTGGGTGAACTGGTCGCGCTGATAGGGAGCCTGACTGTCATCCGAGTGGTGGAAGGTCTCCAGCAGATCCGTCATGGCCTGGCCAAAGGCCGGATCCGGTTGTGCAAACAGCTCAGTCAACTTCATCAGGTTCTCCAGACCGGGTTGCCGGGGAGTCGGGGGTGAACAAGGGGCGGCAACAGCTAAGTGGGCATCGGCCGCAGAGCATACACCAAAGGTCAACGGCTGACAGCCATGTGCACGGTGGGGAAACATCGCAAATGAGGACGGCTCATCTTTAAGCTAACACTTGTACTCTGAAATGACGGCAGCTAGAGTGAGCGCAGTTTGGGCAGGAGTATGCAATGAGCAGTGTGACGGATTATTCGCCTCGCGAGGAGCTGGCCAACCGCCTCAGCCACGGGCTGGGGCTGGTGCTGGGGATCCTGGGGTTGGTGTTGTTGTTGAACAAGGGCTGGGCGCAGGGCACCCAGGCACTGATCAGTTACAGCCTCTATGGTGGCAGCCTGGTGCTGCTCTATCTGGCCTCGACCCTCTATCACAGCATGGCTGAGGGGCCGGCCAGGCGCTGGTGCAAGGTGTTTGATCACTGCGCCATCTATCTGCTGATCGCCGGCACCTATACCCCTTTTCTGCTGGTAGCGCTCGACACGCCGCTGGCACAGGGGCTGATGGTGGTGATCTGGGGGCTGGCGCTGGCGGGGGTGGTGTTCAAGCTGCTGTTCATCAACCGCTTCAAGAAGCTGTCGCTGTTTACCTACCTGATGCTGGGCTGGCTGTCGCTGCTGGTGGTCTATCAGCTTTATATCCATCTGGAGGGGGAAGGCTTGCTGCTGCTCGGGCTGGGTGGTCTCATCTACAGCCTGGGGGTGATCTTCTATGTGGCCAAGCGTATCCCCTACAACCATGCCATCTGGCATCTGTTCGTGCTGGGGGGCAGTGTTTGTCACTTTATGGCCATTTATGGTTACGTCGCATAACTAGCCCTTAATTGGTATTTTTTGCCGCGCAAAAGGATAAATTCGTGCGGTATCACACAGTTGACCGCGGCGTTTGCTGACAAGCTAGGGACAGTTCAATTCGCAAAGGATGCACGAAATGAGTGATATCGCGCTTTCCATCAGCATGTTGTCGCTGGTGGCAGTGCTGGGGCTCTGGCTGGGGAACTGGCGAGTCTATGGCGTCGGTCTCGGGATCGGAGGGGTGCTGTTCGGCGGCATCATAGTGGGCCACTTCGCCGGCCTCTCGGGGCTGGCGCTGGATGAGCAGACCTTGCACTTCATTCAGGAGTTCGGCCTGATCCTGTTTGTCTACACCATCGGCATTCAGGTCGGTCCCGGCTTCTTCTCCTCCCTGCGCAGCTCCGGCCTCAAGCTCAACGGGTTTGCCGCCCTGCTGGTACTGCTCGGCTGCGCCGTGGCGGCAGCCCTGCATCAGCTGTTCGATGTGCCGCTGCCGGTGATCCTGGGGGTCTTCTCCGGCGCCGTGACCAACACCCCTTCCCTCGGTGCTGGCCAGCAGATCCTGGCCGAGCTGGGGGCCGCCCCCGGCTCCACCGGCCTGATGGGGATGGGCTATGCGGTCGCCTATCCGTTTGGCATCTGTGGCATCTTGTTGACCATGTGGCTGATCCGTATGTTCTTTCGCATCAAGATCGACGAAGAAGCCGCCCAGTTTGAACAACAGGCCGGCAAGACCAAGGAGAGTCTGCAGACCATCAACATCGCGGTGCGCAACCCCAACATCCACGGTCTGATGCTGAGCGAGATCCCGAGTCTCGACGAGGCCGACGTCATCTGCTCGCGCCTCAAGCGCGGCGAGGAGCTGATGGTGCCGCGACCGGAGTCACGCATCGAGCTGGGCGACCTGCTGCACCTGGTGGGTGAGCGACACGCCCTGCGCAAGGTGCTGCTGGTGCTGGGGGAGGAGGTGGAGACCTCGCTCTCCACCCGCGGCACCGACTTGCGGGTGGAGCGGGTGGTGGTGACCAACGAGCAGGTGCTCGGCAAGAAGATCCGCGATCTCGACATCAAGCAGAAGTACGACGTGGTGATCTCGCGCCTCAACCGGGCCGGCATCGAGCTGGTGCCGACCAGCCAGACCAGCCTGCAGTTCGGCGACATCCTCAATCTGGTAGGACGACTCGACGCCATCGAAGCGGTCACCAATGTGGTGGGCAACGTGCAGCAGAAACTGCAGCAGGTGCAGATGCTGCCGGTGTTCATCGGCATCGGTCTCGGCGTGCTGCTCGGCTCCATCCCCTTCTACCTGCCGGGCTTCCCGGCCGCGCTCAAGCTGGGTCTGGCGGGCGGGCCGCTGGTGGTGGCGCTGATCCTGTCGCGCATCGGCAGCATCGGCAAGCTCTACTGGTTCATGCCCCCCAGTGCCAACCTGGCGCTGCGGGAGATCGGCATAGTGCTGTTTCTGGCGGTGGTGGGCTTCAAGTCCGGCGCCGGCTTCATCGATACCCTGATCAACGGTGACGGCCCGGCCTGGATGATGTACGGGGTGGCGATCACCCTGATCCCGCTGCTGGTGGTCGGGGTGCTGGCCCGTCTGTACGGCAAGATGAACTACCTCACCCTGTGCGGTCTGCTGGCCGGCTCCATGACGGATCCTCCCGCCCTGGCGTTTGCCAACGGCATGCATCCCACCAGTGGTGCCAGCGCGCTCTCGTACGCGACCGTCTATCCGCTGGTGATGTTTCTGCGGATCATCTCGCCCCAGTTGCTCGCCATCCTGCTGTGGGCCGGCAGCTGAATATGACCCCGAATGGGAGCACTGGACGTGCTCCCTTCATATTTTTGCAACACATTGATCATCTTGATTTTATTTTTTATTCCCACCGCTATTGACCCTTCTGTTTAACCGACCGTTCCGGCCTCGAATCAGTCTATCCATTCGAATTTTCTAACTGGTTTCTGGTGCCGTTCACGGGCACATTAGACGGTGGAATATTGCATGCCAATAGAGATTCAGGAGAGAACATGAGCAACCACGAAATTGCATTGGATCAGGACGTTGTCGTTACCCAGTTGAAAGGCAAGGTTTACCTGGTCGCCGCAGATGGCAGCCAGCAACCGCTCGCCGAAGGCGATATCCTGCCCAAGAATGCCGTGTTGATCACTCCTGAGGGCGCCAGCTTCAAAGGTGGCAACCAGACTTTCACCCTGAGCCCGACCAACGAGCAGCAGGTTGAGGATGAAACGTCTCAAGAGCCGCTGCTTGCCCAGAACGTGCCGAGCGACAATCCCAATGACATTGCTGCCCTGCAGCAAGCCATTCTGGGTGGCGCCGACCCGACCAAGGCGTTTGAAGCCTCTGCTGCCGGTGGGGCTCCTGCCGCCGGTGGTGGTATTGGCGGCGTAGCCGGCGCCAGCGGCAATGGTGGTTTCGTCACCATCGACCGTACCGGCGATGCCACCATAGCGGCGGCGGGTTTTGATACGACCTATCAAACCGATGCCGGCGTGACCGCTGATGCACTGCCGGGTGAAGAGAACCGCCTGATCGATCTGGTGCCGCCGGTGATCACCGTCTCTGCGCCTGACAATACCAACGACACTACCCCGACCATCACGGGTACCACGGATGCCGCCGCCGGCAGTACCGTGACCCTGCTGGTGACCGATGCCAATGGCAACCAGCAAACCCTGATCACCACCGTCAATCCGGATGGCACTTTCAGCGTGGATGTCACCACGCCGCTGCCGGATGGTTCCTACACCGTCACGGGCAGCGTCACCGATCCGGCCGGCAACACCGGCACCGCGACCGATGACGGCAGTGTGGACAGTACCGCTCCCTCTGCACCGCAAGTGGACATCCAGGGCGGGGCAGACAATGTCATCTCCGCCAATGAGCGCGAGAACGGGGTGGATGTCATCATCCGGCTGCCGGGCGATGCCAAGGCCGGCGATCGCCTCGATGTGGACTGGAATGGTGATGGCGTACCCGACTCCAGCAGAATTCTGACGACCGACGATATCGGCCGCACCCAGGTCACCCTGACCATCCCCACCACGGATCTGCCGGTCAATGGCCCCATCACGGTGGATGCCACCCTGACCGACCCGGTGGGCAACACCTCGCCCAAGGGAACCGACAACAGCGTGGTGAATGCCGCCCCCCAGCCGGGCGATGACCAGTTCACCGTGGCAGAAGATGGCACCGTCACCATCAATGTGCTTGGCAACGACACGGATGTGGATGGTGATCCTCTCACCATCACCGCCATCAACGGCCAGGCCATTGCCGAAGGCGGCACGGTTGCGATCAGCAACGGCTCCGTCACCCTGAACAATGGCCAGCTGATCTTTACACCGGCTCCGGATTTCAACGGCAACATCGCATTTGAATACACAGTTACCGATGGCCTGAACAGCGCCACAGGCGGCGTGACCGGGACTGTTACGCCGGTCAACGATGCTGCGGTGATCACCGGCACTGACTCCGGCAACGTGGTGGAAGACGAGACCAACCCGATCCTGAGCGAGACCGGCACCCTGAGCGTGGCCGACGTGGACGGGGCGGATGAGGCCAAGTTCCTGGCCGGCAACGGCGTGGCCAGCACTGGCGCGCTGGGCAGCCTGACCATCACCGAGACCGGTGCCTGGACCTACAACGTCGACAACAGCAAGGTGCAGTACCTGGGCGAAGGCGAGACCAAGGTCGAGACCTTCACCGTGGCCTCGGTCGATGGCACTACCCATACCGTCACCATCACCATCACCGGCAGCAACGACGCGGCGGTGGTGAGCAGCGCCGACGTGACCCTGACCGAGACCGATGCGCCGCTGGT
>NZ_JAAKVU010000033.1:0-21855 GCF_049175815.1 Aeromonas sp. 600276
GCGCGTTAGCAAAGCGGTTATGCAGCGGATTGCAAATCCGTTTAGTCCGGTTCGACTCCGGAACGTGCCTCCATATTCTCCCTGTCTGAATTTTCCGATATCGACCGTTTCGTGCGGCGCTTTGTCGTATCAGTATCCCTGCTGCAGCAACAGCTGTTCGCAACCCTGCTGTTGCCACTCCCGCTCCAGATAGCGGTTTACCTGTGTCAGGTCCTGTCCCCGGTACTGAAACTGCACTTCGGCCGAGTGTTCGGTCACATCCATCATCTTCTGTTTCAACTGACCGCACTGCCACAGGCTGACGGTGGGGGCTCCCTTGTAGGCCAGGGTGATGCTGTCGTCCCGGTTGAGCTGCCAGTCCTGCCATTCTGACCAGATCAGCAGGCCCAGGATCCCTATGATCGCCATTTCTGCGGGTTTCATCGCCTTGACTCCATGTTGACTACCAACTCATTAAATCTGGTCAAACACGGCCGCTTTGCCAGCTTTTGTTGCCTGTAAGTTAATGGATGTAACCCAATTTCACTTTGTGGCTTTTCAGGGCGTTTTTTGCAAAAAAATGGGATTCCTGGTGTAGTAATCCTACAAATTGTGGAGTAATCTTTGCTCAGTGGTCTTACCAGTGAGGAGTGCTATCATGTTTCATCCCTATTCCCTTACTCAGATAATTCTTCGTCGCCTCTATGTGCTGCTGGTGGGTATGCTGGCTTTCCCCGTGATGCTGTTTCGCAGTGACCGGGCCCGTTTCTACAGCTATCTGCACCGGATCTGGAGCAAAACCAGCACCAAACCGGTATGGCTCAAGATGAGCGAGCGCGGCGAGCGGATCTTCTACTGAGGTCCCGGCTTGATGACAAAGGAGACAGCTTCGGCTGTCTCTTTTGCATTTATGTCCCTTGGCCGTGCAAATTGCATTCAATAGGGAGAAATGAGATCTGTATGGCGCCCTCTGCGCCAGACTTTGTCGTGCACGGTGAAGGCGGGTGGCGCCGCGGTACAATCCGGCCCGCGGGATCCCGGGTAGAGTGGCGACTCATTGATCCGAGGAGCTTTTTACATGTCCGATATTTTCAAGGCCGCCTTCATCTTCGTCGCACCGGGGGCGGATCCCGCCAGCCACGCCAGCTGGGTCAAGACGGAGAAAGTCCATGTGAAGACGATCGCCGTGCCCGACTACCAGGGAGGCCGTGAACTGCTTGACGAGCTATATCGGGAGGGGATCAGGGCGGTGGAGCTGTGTGCCGGATTTGGTCACCTGGGGGTCGCTGCCATGGTGGAGGCGGCTGCAGGGCGCATGGAGATAGGCGTGGTGCGCTTCGATCGCCATCCCTGTCTCGACCATGTCAGCGGTGATACCCTCTTCCTGTCCGCCTCCGAACCGAGCCAGTGAGCAATATCGCAGCCCGCCATGATGCAGTGCCGTAAATTTCAGCCCGCTCCCGATCTGGCGCCCTGGCTGGCGCAAGGTTGGGAGTGGCGCCTTGGCCACCCCCAGCCGATGCCTGAGATCTTCCCCGGCACCGGGGCCGAGATCCTGTTCAATCTGGGGGCTCCCCTCACCATCACGATCCTCTCGTCAGCAGACTCGCCCCGCACCGTCACCGTGGCCACGGGGGCGGCCGTGTTGCTCTGCCCGCGCCATGCCCACCTGCGCTTTGCCGCCCATGGCCAGACTCATCTGCTGGGGCTGCGGCTGCGCTCTTCGGCCTGTTTCGATCTGTTTGGCGTGCCGCTCGAGCAGTTGAGCGATCGGGTGCTGTCCCTCGATGAGCTGGGGATTGTCTGCCCCGACCCGCAGTGGTTGATGCTGGAGGGGGCAGGGGCGCTGGGGGCCTGGTTGCGCCGGCAGGTAGCGAGTCGTCCGCCGCGGGATCTTGCGCTGGTACGGGCGATAGAGCGGCTCTATTACGGCACGCCGGCGATTGAGTTGCAGCTGCAACTGGGGATGAGCGCACGCACCTTTCAGCGGCGATTGCGCAGCCATCTCGGGGTGGATGCCCGCTATTTTCTGCGTACCGCCCGCTTTCAAAGGGCGCTGCGCCAGCTGCTGTCGGGCGCCCCGTCGCTCGATGCCCTGCTGGAACAGGGCTATTGCGATCAGCCCCACTTCATCAAGAGCTGCCACTTCTTTACCGGGCGCTCGCCCGGGCAACTGCTTACCCCTGAGCACCAGCGCCTCAACCACTACAGCCCGCAGATAAACCGGCTGGCCGGATCGCTTTGACGACCCAGCCCGCTCGGCGCTTTCCATTCATCTTGTCTTGCGACCAGCTCGCCTCTCGCCGCCGCGCGCTGGTGAAAATGTGCCGGCAAACCCGCGTCGGGATGGTCGGGGAGGCGAACCGGTTACCCCGTCACCGCCATGCCATCGTCTCTGTCGCCGACTTGATGTCAATGCCAAGGGGCCGAGAACATCCTGAAAACTCCTTTTAAAACAACACTCTACTAATTGTGTTTTTTGTAGATGTGCCGATTTCGCATTTTTTTTGAAATCATTTCGTCGCAGCGCCGGTTCTATGGAAGGCATCCGGTCGCGAATGATCGGGCACACCACACACAATCAGAAGGAACAGAGAATGAACGTTAAAAAGAGCACTGCCATCGCCTCCGCCATGACCGGTCTGCTGGCCCTCGGCGCCCAGTTCATTGCCGCCCCGGCCATGGCTGCCGACGAGAAGGAGAAGTGCTACGGCGTGGTGAAGGCGAGCAAGAACGACTGTGCGACCAAGACCAACTCCTGCGCCGGCACCGCCAAGATGGATGCCCAGGGCGACGCCTTCGTGGTGGTGCCCAAGGGGCTGTGCGAGAAGCTGGCCGGCGGTTCGCTGCAACCCAAGTAAGGCTGGGTGCCACGGTGTTGTGCACCGTGGCTCTCTTTTGATGGCCAACCGCGAGTCTTTGCGATGAACCCCTTGATTGGTATTGGATTGCGAACCCCCCATTACGACGAGATGCTGCGTACCCTGCCGGCCGTCGGCTGGCTGGAGGTGCACAGCGAGAATTACTTCGAACGGCACAGCCGGGGTTTTCAGGTATTGAGCGAGCTGGCCCGGCACTATCCGGTCAGTCTGCACGGGGTCGGCATGTCCCTGGGGTCGGCCGATGGGCTCGACCTTGCTCACCTTGCCAGCCTCTCGGTCCTGGCCGGCGCCATCAAGCCGGTGCGCATCTCGGAGCACCTCAGCTGGGGCAGCATCGGGGGGCGTCACTTCAACGATCTGCTGCCGGTCCCCTATACCCGGGAGGCCCTGCTCACCATGAGCGACAAAATCATGCAGGTGCAGGATGCACTCGGCTGCCGGCTGCTGATCGAGAACCCCTCTTCTTACCTGCAACTGGCGGGAGAGATGCCGGAGTGGGAGTTTCTGGCCGAGCTGCAACGGCGCAGCGAGTGCGGCATCCTGCTCGATCTCAACAACCTCTACGTCAGTGCCTTCAACCACGGCTTTGCGTGCCGTGACTATCTGGCTGCCATCGACATCGCCACCGTGGGTGAAATCCACCTGGCCGGTTTTACTGACAAGTCACTGCCGCAGGGGCACCTCTATATCGATACTCACAGCGCGCCGGTGAGCGAGCCGGTCTGGGCCCTCTATGCCGAGATCTGCCGCCAGCGCGCCATCCCCACCCTGATCGAGTGGGATCTCGAGATACCGCCTCTCCCCGTGCTGTTGGCTGAGGCTGAGCGTGCGAGCACCCTGCTGGATGCCGCCATGGCCGCCCATCTTGCGTCGGAGGCCGCCCATGTCTGAGCTGGCCCACCGGCAGCAGCAGTTTGCCGAGGGGCTGCTTGGCCAGAGCGAGGCCATTCTGCCCCACGTCCACTCCCGCCTCTTCCCGGCCGATGCCGTGCTGCAGGTCTATCGCAACCACTTCATCCTGAGCCTTGGCGAGGTGCTGGCAGGCAGCTACCCGGCGGTTAAGGCCATGGTGGGGGAGGCGTTTTTCGACGCCGCGGCGCGCGGCTTCGTGCTGGCGGAGCCCCTCTGCGAAGGGTGCGTGATGCACTACGGCGCCGGCTTTGGCGACTGGCTTGCAGGGCTGCCCACCACCGCCGAACTGCCCTGGCTGGGGGAGCTTGCCCGTTTCGAGTGGGCACTGGAGCGCACCAGTCTGCTGGCCCCCGAGGCACGCCACTGGCCGGCCGAGCGGGTGGCGGCCCTGCCGCCAGCGGCCTGGCAGACGCTGGTGCTGATCCCGGCCTGTGATCTGCTTCTGTTCGACAGCCTTCGCCCGGTGGAGGCCCTCTGGCAGATGGCTCTGCACCAGGGGGAGGCGGTGCACGATCTGGCGGCCCCTGCCTGGCTTGCCCTCAAGAAGCAGCCCGATTGTCGGGTATTGCCGCTGCGCCTGAGCGAGGGGGAGTGGCGCCTGCTGGATGGCTGCCGCCAGGGCATCGCCCTGTCGACCCTGCTGGCGCAAGATCCGCAGGCTGCAGAGTATCTGACCCGCCTCGTCACCCTGGGCCTGCTGGTCGATGTGACCTCAACGCTGGAGTAAATTCGATGACAAACCACAAGTTCCCCCTGATGCAGCAACTGGGGCCGGCCGCCCCCTGGTGGCTGAGCGGCGCCCTGTTGCTGCTGGCCAGATGCTGGGTGGCGGCGGTCTTCTTGCGCTCCGGCTGGCTCAAGCTGAGCGCCTGGGACAGCACCCTCTACCTGTTCGAGTTCGAGTATCGGGTGCCGCTGCTGCCCTGGCAGTGGGCAGCCTGGCTGGGGACGGCCACCGAGTTGCTGCTGCCGGTGCTGCTGCTGCTTGGGCTCTTCACCCGGCCGGTCGCCGCCCTGTTGTTTGCCTTCAACATCATGGCGGTGCTCTCCTATCCCGCCCTCTGGGCCGGCGGCTTTTACGATCACCAGTTGTGGGGCTGGATGCTGCTGACCCTGGCGGTGTGGGGGGCGGGGCCGCTGGCCCTGGATCAGTGGCGCCTTGCCAGGCGGGCATGAAGCCGCCACACTGGCGCTCTCATCAGGCACCCTGCGGGGTGCCTGTTCATTTCATCACAAGGAGGAGAGGCGATGATCATCCGGCAGGCAACACAGGCAGACATTCCCGCGCTGGTGACCCTGCGCATGGCGCTGTTTTGCGAGGTGGGGGAGCTGAACGAGCCGTTGGCCGATCTGCCGCTGTGGCAGGCCACCACCGCCTATTTCAGCACGGCGCAGGCCGAGGAGAGTGCCCGCTCCTGGGTGGCGGAGGTGGATGGCGAGGTGGTGGCGAGCGCAACCCTGGCCCTCTTTGTGCGCCCGCCCTATCCCGGCAATCTGACGGGGAGGGAGGGCTATCTGCTCAACATGTATACCCTGCCTGCCCATCGCCGGCAGGGACTGGCCGGTGCCCTGCTGGACCAGATGGCGGACTATGCGAGGGTGCAGCAGCTGGGCCGAGTCTGGCTCCATGCCAGCGAAGAGGGGCGTCCCCTCTACGAGCGGATGGGGTTTGTGAGCAACCCCGCCTATCTGGAGTGGCAACCCGGGTGATCCCGCTTGCCGCCCTGCCCGTATCACGCCTGCCAACGGGAGACGGGCGCTGCGAACCTCTCCCTGGCTGTGGCAAAATCTCGGCCAAATTCTGATCGAGTCACCATGCTCAACTATGATCAGCCTCAACAGGCACGTGCCGGTTCACCTTGACGCCGAGTCTTGTGCCCGTTCCCACCTTGTCAGGTCATTACAGAGGTATGACACCCATGTTCAACAACAAGCTGAAGGCGCAACTGCAGGCCTGCCAGGCACAGCTCGCCGAGTCACAGGGCTTCGTGGAGGCGGTCAAGGCCGGGATCGCGACCATCATCTTCACCCCGGATGGCGAGATCCTGGAGGCCAATCAGCCATTTTTGAGCCTGATGGGTTACAGCGCCATCGAGCTGCAGGGTCAGCACCACCGGATGTTTTGCAGCCAGGAGCTGGCCCGCTCCGCCGAGTACCAGCAGTTCTGGGCCCAGCTCAAGCAGGGCAGGGTCAAGTCCGGCATCTTCTCGCGCCGCAACAAGCGGGGCGAGGTGGTCTGGCTGGAGGCCAGCTACTTCCCGGTAAAGTCGCAGGGCAGGGTGACCCAGGTGATCAAGATTGCCAGCGACGTCACCGCCGAGCATCAGCAGCTGCTTAACCAGGAGGCGGTCTCCAAGGCGCTCGAACGCTCGCTGGCGATGATCGAGTTCACCCCGAGCGGCGACATCCTCTCGGCCAACGCCAACTTCCTGAGTTGCGTCGGCTACACCCTGAACGAGCTCAAGGGGCGCAATCACCGCATCCTGTGCGATGACGCCTTCTATGAGGAGAACCCCCGCTTCTGGGAAGAGCTGGCTCAGGGACAGTTCAAGTCCGGGCTCTTCCTGCGGCGCAACAGCCATGGCGAGGCGATCTGGCTGGAGGCCACCTACAACCCCATTCGCGACGAGAGCGGCAAGGTGAGCCGGGTCATCAAGTTTGCCAGCGACATTACTGATCGTGTCACCAAGAGCCACGCGGTGCGCGATGCCACCCAGGTGGCTCACGCCACGGCCCAGGAGACCCTGCGCTGTGCCGAACAGGGGGCAGAGTTGCTGCGCTCCGTGGTGGAGACCTCGTCGCTCATCAGCGAGCAGGTGGACAAGACCATACTGCTCATCAACCAGCTCAACGAGCAGTCCAGAAGCATAGAGGCCATCGTCTCCACTATCAGCAGCATCGCCGATCAGACCAATCTGCTGGCCCTCAATGCGGCCATCGAGGCGGCCCGCGCCGGCGATCAGGGGCGCGGTTTTGCGGTGGTGGCCGACGAGGTGCGCCAGCTGGCGGCCCGCACGTCGCTCTCCACCGACGAGATAGCCAAGGTGGTGCAGAAGAACCGCGAGCTGACTGCCAGGGTGACCGACGACATGGCCAGGGTGGCCGGCAGCGCCGAGCTCGGCAAGCAGCAGATCGACAAGGTCAACGAGGTGATGGTGGAGATCCGGCAGGAGGCCAACAACGTCTCGGCAACCGTCTCCAGCCTCTCCATCTAGTCTGCTGGCGGCCCCTCTTAGGATGCGGGCCGCCTTGACCACTATTTCAACGACCTGTGCGCAATGTGAGCAGTCGAAATCCCAATCTGAACCCCTGCTGTATCGCTCCCTGCTTGTGAATTGCCCGCCGGCGGCGGCCTGTTTAGGCTTGCCGCCTCATTATTTCTGGAGCAGATAAAGACGATGGCAACGAGAAGAGAGGGCAGGGCGCTGGCGCTGCTGGCAGGTGTGGTGGCAAGTGTGGGACTGAGCGGCTGCATGGGGCAGATGGGGCTCTCCTCCATGGTGACCAAGGGCAACCTCAGCGTGGTGGACAACCGTTACGGCCGGGCCGGGGTCTTCATCCTGCTCTCGCCGGTCTACGGTCTGGCGGCCACCGCGGATCTCTTCGTGTTCAACACTATCGAATTCTGGTCGGGCAAGAACCCCATCACTGGCAAGTCGCCGGCGCTGGTGGATCAGAAGCTCGACGCCCTGATCAAGGTCAACCAGCACCTTGACCCCTCCCTCAACAAGGTGCCGCTGGCCCTGCTGCCGCAAGGGGTACGCGAGGTGGAGGTGAGCTACCCGGACGAGCGCACCGCCCAGATGGAGGTGCACTACCTGGACGGGCGCAGCAGCCTGATGCGCGGCGAGAAGCGCGGCGAGCTGCTGGACATCTACTTTGACGGCCGACTGGTGTCGACCCTGACGCCGGCCCAGCTGGAGGAGAAAGCACGGACCGGTAGCGCCGAGGTATAAATTCATCTGAATCCAGATCTATTCCTCTCTGGATAAGGTATACCTAGTCAGCAGGCAAGATCGCCAAGATGACCAGGGATACAGGCTATGACGGTGAATGGATTGCGGTTGGCAGAGTTGATTGGTTCCCTCAGTCATGCGCTTGACATGACTGAGGGTCAACCAAGAGGGCACTGTATTCGCTGTTGCTGGATAGGTTCCCGTCTGGCAGAACGGTTGGCGCTGGATGCTCGACAGCGTCATGATCTCTATTACATGCTGCTGCTCAAGGATCTGGGGTGCAGCAGCAATGCGGCCCGTATCTGCGAACTCTATCTCACCGACGATCTTCACTTCAAACGCGACTTCAAGCTGGTGGATGGCTCTCTCTCCGAGGTGGTGAACTTCGTGCTGGGCCACACCGGCCTGCAGGCGGATCTGCTTGGGCGTTTTCGCAGCCTGTTTCACATCTTTCGCAACGGCGATCAGATAGCCAACGAACTGATCCAGACCCGTTGCCATCGGGGGGCGGACATCGCTCGTCAACTGCGTTTCAGTGAAGAGGTCGCCACCGGTATCCTCTCTCTGGACGAACACTGGAACGGCAAAGGTCGGCCGTTGCAACTGGTCGGTGACGCGATTCCGCTCTTCTCTCGCATAGCGCTGCTCTGCCAGGTGGTGGATGTGTTTCACGCCGCCGCAGGCCCTGATGCGGTGCTAAAAGAGCTGCGCGAGCGCAGCGGCAGCTGGTTTGACCCTCAATTGGTTAGCGAGTTTGAAGCCTTGGCGGATGGTGATTTTTGGCAAGGACTGGCGGATCCCAAGCTGACTGAGTGGGTGTTCGTCCACCCGGCCGGGCAGAGTGAGGTCGCTCTTGATGAAGATTATCTGGACGAGATCGCCGCGGCATTCGGCCAGGTGGTGGACTCCAAAAGTCCCTACACCGCCGGTCATAGCGGCCGAGTGGCACTCTATACCGACATTCTTGCCACTCAGATGGGGTTGTCCGAGCAGAGACGACGCTGGCTCAAGCGCGGTGCTCTGCTCCATGACGTGGGCAAGCTGGGGGTGAGCAATGCCATTCTCGACAAACCGGGCAAACTTGATGCGCAGGAGTGGGCCGCCGTGCAGATGCACGCCGCCTATACCGAGGAGATCCTGAGTCGCATCGGTGCGTTTGAGGAGCTGGCGCAAGTGGCAGGTGCCCACCATGAGCGCCTCGATGGCAAGGGTTACCCTAAAGGATTGAAAGGGGACGAGATAGCCTTGGAAACCCGCATCATCACCACGGCCGACATTTTTGATGCCATCACTGCCAAACGGCCCTATCGTGGAGCCATCCCGGTGCCCCAGGCGCTGGAGATGATGGCCGAGAATCTGGGGACGGCCATTGATCCGGATTGCTTTGCCGCTCTGCAGGCAGGGATCCAGGATTTTTCCCTCTACCTCCCGCTCGAGCAACCGCTGGCAAACGCCAGTTAATATTGGCGCCATATCGGGCATCAGTCATTTGTCATTGGCTTGAGACGACAACGCCCCGCTTTGCGGGGCGTTTTGCTATGGGTGGCTCTGGCTGCGGGGCGGGTGCATCACCAGGCCCAGCAGCCGGCGCAGGTGGGTGAGCTGTTCGGTGAGCTGCAGATTGAGCCACAGATAGCCGCTGATGGCGGCCTCGCCGCCGGCGTCGATCCGCACCCGGCCGGCCGCCTCCTGCAGGCGGCTGATGGCCAGCTCCGAGCCCTGCAGCTCGCCGCTTTTGAGCATCAGCGCCAGCTCGCTCATCAGCGCCTCGGTCGCCTGCTGGCAGGCGCGCAGTTCCGGGGTGCTCTGCATCAGAAAGTGGCTCTGGCGATCGCGCCAGTAGGTGTTGGCCAGCATCTCCAGGGTGCAGAGGGTGTTGCGCATGGTGGTCTGGATCGCCTCGAACAGGGCGCTGCCAAGGCGGGTCTCCTTGACCGCCGGGGTCAGCAGGGGGCGCAGACTCACCATCTTGGAGAGCAGTCTGGCGTGGCTGTGGGCGAGCCGAGGTCGCTCCAGCACGTTGGGGGAGAGGTGGGTGTGATAGAGCCGCTGGGCCTGCTGCAGGGTATCGTGCATCTGCAGCCGCCAGTGGCTGTAGGCGCGCTGGGGATAGATGCTGCAAAACAGCAGCGCCAGCAATGAGCCCAGGATCACGTCGGCGCTGCGCCACAGGGCGGTCTCGATGTCGCCGGGCATGGCCCCCATGGTGACGCCGAGGGTGATGCCGATGAGCAGCCCCACATAGGGGCGCTTGCCGAGCGCCAGATAGCCGCACAGGAACATGATGCAGCCGCACCACAGCAGCATCAGCGGCAGGGAGTAGAGCTCGAGATAGAGCGCCACCACCCCGCAGCTGGCGCCGAAGATGGTGCCGACCACCCGCTGCAGGGCACGCGACAGCACATTGCCCCAGAACGAGATGGGGCCCATCACCACCACCAGGGTGATGAGGGGCCAGGTGCTTTCCGGCAGTTTCAGCTCGCGGGTCAGCAGAAAGGTGAGCATGAAGGCGAGCGCGATGCGCAGGCCGTGGACGATGCGGTAGTGACCGTAGATCAGCAGATCGAGTCGGGAGAGGGGGGCATTCAGGCGCAAGGGACAAGCCTCGGATTCATGGGGGCAGCCACCCCGCCACGCCCGGCGGGGTGGAGACCGGTATCAGGCCACTCGTCCCTGGAGTGGGTGGATCCAGACCCGCTCGCCGACCGCGATGGCCGGCTGGGCGGGGACGATTTCAATCAGGCAGTTGGCATCACTCATGGAGCTGAGGATGCCGGAGCCCTGCGGCCCTGTGGTGCGTACCCGCAGCACGCCGCTGGCGTCCTGATGGAAGATGCCGCGCAGGAACTCGGTGCGCCCGGGTCGGCTCTTCATCTGCTGCTCGGCCAGGGCTGAGAGGCGCAGCGGCTGCCACACCCGGCCCTGCAGGCGGGCGATGGCGGGCTCGACGAACTGCAGGAAGCAGATCATGGCGGCCACCGGGTTGCCGGGCAGGCCGAAGAAGGGAGTCTGCCCCAGCTGGCCGAAGGCGAGCGGGCGACCCGGCCGCATCTGGATGCGCCAGAAGGCGATCTGGCCAAGCTCGGCCAGCACCTGCTTGATGAAGTCGGCATTGCCCACCGACACCCCACCCGAGCTCAGCACCAGGTCGGCATCGGCCGCGGCCTGTGCCAGTTGCCAGCGCAGGATGGCGGGATCATCGGGGATGATGCCAAGGTCCATCACCTCGCAGCCGGCCCCGGCGATGAGCGCCATCAGGGTGAAGCGGTTGCTGTCGAAGATGTGGCCGGGGGCGAGCGTCTCGCCCGGTGCCTGCACCTCGTCGCCGGTGCTGAACAGCGCCACCTTGAGCGGCGCGCGTACCGTCAGGGTTGCCTGCCCCAGAGAAGCCGCCAACCCGAGCTGAGGGGCACCGAGGCGGGTGCCGGCCGGGATGGCGACTGCGCCTAGCGCCAGATCTTCGCCGGCCTGACGCACGTTCTGCCCCGCCTTGACGGGGGCGCTGACGCTGACCCATTCACCGTCAAGCCGGGTCTCTTCGCGCATCACCACGGTGTCGACGCCGGGGGGCAGCGGGGCGCCGGTCATGATCTGCACCGCCTGCCCGGCCAGCACCGGCTCGCTGCGCGGCTGACCCGCCAGCACCTCCCCTACCAGCTGCCAGCGGCCGGCGGCGAGATCGTCGCTGCGCAGGCCAATTCCGTCCATTGCCGAGTTGGCGTGGGGCGGCACATTGATGGGGCTGACGAGATCCCCCGCCAGCACGGCGCCGTGGCAGCGGGCGAGCGGCAGGTCGCGGCAGGCGGTGACTGGGGTGAGGGCATCGAGAATGGCGTTGCGCGCCCCCTCGACCGACAGAAAGCCGTTGCCAGCCTCCTGCTCCCGCGTCTGACTCTCCTTGAGCCAGCGGCAGACGAAGTCGGCGATGGCCTCCAGATCATTGATGTCGAGCCGGGGCAGGGTGGTCTCTACGGGCTGATCGCTGGCCAAGGCGATGATGTCACCATCGTCAGGGAACAGCAGCGGCTTGCCGATGGCGGCGCGGTGCAGCTCGATTTTCGGGAAGTGCTCATGCTTGAACCCCTCCACCAGCAGCAGGTCGAGGCTGCGCTGATCGAAACTGGCCAGCAGCTCGCGAAAATCGGCCTCACCCAGATCAGTTTCAACGATGCGGGCGTGACGGCGGCGGGAGGCCACCATCATCTGGCTGGCGCCGGCCTGGCGCAGGCGGTGGCTGTCTTTGCCCGGCTGGTCGATGTCAAAGTCGTGATGGGCGTGCTTGAGTACCCCAAGGCGCAGGCCGCGGCTCACCAGCAGGGGGATGAGCTGCTCGAGCAGGGTGGTCTTGCCGGTGCCGCTCCAGGCGGCAAAGCCGAGCAGAGGCAGGGTGGGGGCCGGGGTCATGAGGTGGCTCCTTGTCCGGTCGCGGAGTCTGGCAGGCGCGCCTCGTAGGCGGCCAGCTCGTCCGGGCTGTTGAGATTGATGAAGGCATCCGGCTGGTCGGCAAAGCTCACCACCGCCATCTGGTGGCGGGCAAACCAGATATCGATTTTGCGCTCTCCCTCGGCCAGCGCGGCGGAGAGGGAGGGGAGCAGGGATTTGTGCAGCAGGGCCACCACGGGTTGCAGCCAGTCGCCGTCATGGGCCACCACCAGCTCGGTCTGCGGGGTGAGTGCGGCGCGAAAGCGCGCCATCAGATCGCGGGGCAGGGCTGGGCCGTCGCAGGGCACGAACAGCACCCAGTCGTGGCGGGCGGCACCAAGGCCGGCCTGCATGCCCGCCAGCGGGCCGAGATAGTCGGGGTTGTCGTCGCCGATGACCGGGGCCAGTGCCTGGTAGCGGGCCTGGCTGCGGTTGGCGTTGATCAGGATCTCGTCCACCTGGGGCCTCAGTCGGTCAAGCACGTGGTCGATGAGCGGGCGGCCCGCCAACTCGACCCAGCCCTTGTCGGCCCCCCCCATGCGGGTGGCGCGGCCGCCGGCCAGCACCACGGCGGAGACGGGAAAGCGGTCAGTACGAGGTTCGCTGTGTGAGGTCATGTCGCTCGATGATTTTCAAAGGAGTGGGTTCGTGCAGCCGGCCCCGGGCGAGGGTCCATTGCCGCTCGCACAGGTCGGTCAGATCGTTGCTCTGGTGGCTGATGATGACCAGGCCGCTGCCCTGTTCCCGCAGATCTTGCGCCATGGCGGCCATCAGGGCAACCGAATGTGTATCCAGATTGGCGGTGGGCTCGTCCATCAGCAGAAAGGCGGGCTGCAGCGCCCAGGCGCGGGCCATGGCCAGCCGCTGGCGCTCGCCGCCAGACAAAATGCTGATGTGCTCGCGCGCCAGGCTCTCCAGTTCGACCCGGCGCAGCGCCTCGAACACCCGCACCTCGTCGGCGGCGCGATGGCCGAGGGCCCAGGCCACGTTGTCGTGCACGCTGCGATCAAACAGGTAGGGGGTCTGGTGCAGGTAGGTGACCCGGCCCGGCCCCGGATCGCGCTTGAGCCACTGGCCGAGCTTGCCGCGCCAGCCAGAGGGGAGGTTGGTGTGGCCCCGGGTGGGGGTGAGCAGGCCGGCCAGGATCTTGAGCAAGGTGGTCTTGCCCACCCCGTTGGCGCCGCGCAGCCAGACGGCGTCGCCGGCCGCGATGGAGAGCTGCTCAATCTGGAACAGGTCGCGCTCGCCAAAGCGCATCATCAGCTGGTGGGCGGTCAGGGCCATGGCGTACTCCGGTGGATGGACGGTGGGGGCATGGTCAGTTCTTCAGATAGCTGTGACCACGGCACGCGGTCAGCAACAGGTTGAGCAGCAGCGCCAGGGCCAGCAGCACTATGCCGAGCGCCACCCCCTGGGTGAAGGCCCCTTTCTGGGTCTCCAGCGCGATGGCGGTGGGGATGTTGCGGGTGAAGTGCAAAATGTTGCCCCCCACCATCATGGAGCAGCCCACCTCGGTGACGATGCGGCTGAAGGCGCCGATCACCGCCGCCAACAGGCCGAAGCGGCACTCGCGCATCAGTCCGAGCAGCGCCCTCGGCCAGGAGAGCCCCAGGGTGCGGGCGGTCTCCCAGGCGCGTCGATCGCTCTGCACGAACGCGGCGTGGGCCATGGTGGCGATCACCGGAAAGGCGATCAGCATCTGCCCCACCACCATGGCCTGTTGGGTGAACAGCATCTTCCAGTCGCCGAAGGGGCCGGCCCGCGACAGCAGCATGTAGAGCAAGAGGCCAATCACCACGGTCGGCACCGACTGCAGGGTATTGATGCAGGAGAGCCAGAGCCAGCGCGCCGGGATCGGCAGATAGGCCAGCACGAAGCCGAGCAGCAGGGCCGGCAGCAGCACCAGCCCGAGCGCGAGGCCCGATACCGAGAAGGAGACCCCCACCACCTGCCACAGTTCGGCGTCGCCACTGAACAGCAGCGAAAGGGCCGCCAGAGTGGTCTCGATCAGGGTCGGCACCGGGCGCCTCCGTCAATCAAGGTGGCGAGAGGCATCTCGAGCAGTCTCGGCCGTGGCATCACTGCGGCTTGGCGTCGGCCACGAACAGCGGCTGACCGGCCACCTTGAAGTCACCGATAAGCTGCTGGCCATGCTGGGAGACCAGCCAGTTCTTCAGGGTGCGGGCCCCTTCGGTGTTGAGATCCGGGTAGCGCTTGGGATTGACCAGGATCACCTGGTAGGGGTTGAACAGGCGCTTGTCCCCCTCCAGCAGCACGGCGAGATCCAGCTTGCTCTGGTAGGCAAGCCAGGTGCCGCGGTCGGTCAGGGTGTAGGCACCCAGCTCCGAGGCCATGGTCAGGGTCGGCCCCATGCCCTGGCCGATGGACTTGTAACCGGCGAACTCGGGCTTGACGTCGGCTGCCTGCCACAGGGTCTTCTCCTTGATGTGGGTGCCGGACTCGTCCCCGCGGGAGATAAAGGTCTGCCCCTTCTCCTTGATGGCCTCCAGCGCCTTGGCGGCATCGTGCAGTTTGCCAAGACCGGCCGGATCTTTCGCCGGGCCGACGATGACGAAGTCGTTGTACATCAGGTGCTCCGGCTCGATGCCAAAGCCCGCCTCGACGAAGGCCTTCTCGGCAGAGGGGGCATGGGTCATCACCAGATCCGCGTCGCCGTTCTCGCCCATCTTCAGGCTCTGGCCGGTACCGGCCGCCATCACCTGCACCGGATAACCGGTCTCCTTGGTGAACTGGGGCAGCAGCCAGCCCAGCAGGCCGGACTGTTCGGTGCTGGTGGTGGTGGCGAGGCGGATGGGCGCCCTGGTCTCGGCATGGCTGGCGGCGCTCCAGAGCGGCAGGCTGAGCAGCAGGGCGGAGGAGAGGGCAAGAGCGAGGCGTTTGCGCACTGTGGCTGTGATCATGATGTCAGGGTACCCGGTGATGGAGAGAGGGCAGGACTAAGCAAGCAGGGTGCCAAGCTGACCGCATGCCCTGTTCGGCCCGGTTTTTAATGTGAAAACAGTCGGTTAAGCACCCTAATTGCGTGATGGCACCGTCGCTTTTAATAAACGGAGTTGGCACTTGGGGCCGGTTAGCGACAAAATGTCCCACAGTTTATAAGGTCGGTGGGACAATCCCGGAACCTTGTCGAATCTGAGGTACTTTTTTCATGACTGCACCCGCCAGCCGCTGGTCCGCCCTCTCCTTGCTCATCGTCGACGACGAACCCGGCATGCGCAGCTTTCTCGCCAAGGCGCTGGCCCGCCGCTTCGCCCAGATAGAGACGGCCGCCAGCGTGGAGGAGGCCGAAGCCCTGCGCTGCCGCCTGCATTTTGATCTCATCATTGCCGACATCCGCCTGCCGGGGCGCTCCGGCATCGAGTGGCACGAGGCCATCGACCCCGCTACCCGGCGCAGCGACATCATCTTCATGACCGGTTTCGGCGACATGGAAACCGCCCTCAAGGCGCTGCGGCTCGGCGCCAGCGACTTCATTCTCAAGCCCTTCAACCTGGATCAGATGGTGCAGGCGGTGGACCGGGTCATTGAGCGCCGCCAGATGGAGCGGGAAAACCTGCTGCTGCGCCGGGAGGTGAGCAAGCTGTTCCCACCCACCCTGATCGGCGACAGCGCCAAGACCCGCGAGCTCAAGACGCTGATCGCCCGGGTCGCCCCCTCCAACGCCGCCGTGTTGGTGGAAGGGGAGTCCGGCACGGGCAAGGAGCTGGTGGCCCGCGCCCTGCACCAGCTCTCCGGCCGGATGGGGGCCTTCGTGCCGCTCAACTGCGCCTCCATCGCCCCCGAACTGCTTGAAAGCGAGCTGTTCGGCCACGTGCAGGGGGCCTTTACCGGCGCCCGCAAGGGGCGTGACGGCCTGTTCCGGGTCGCTCATCAGGGCACCCTGTTTCTGGACGAGATCGGCGAGATGCCGCTCGCCATGCAGGCCTCCCTGCTGCGGGCGCTGGAGCAGAAAGCCATCCGCCCGGTGGGGGCCGAGCGGGAGCTTTCGGTGGACGTGCGCATCGTCGCCGCCACCAACCGCAACCTGAAAACAGAGGTGGAGGCGGGCCGGTTTCGGGAAGACCTCTTCTATCGCCTCAACGTGGTGGCGCTGCCGGTGGCTCCCCTGCGCGAGCGGATCGACGACATCCCCGCCCTGGTGCACCACTTCACCCGCCAGCTCACCGCCGAGATGGGCATGGGCGCCCTGCACTGGACCCATGAAGATGTAGTAGCCATGCAGGCCTACCCCTGGCCCGGCAACGTGCGCGAGCTGCGCAACCTCATCGAGCGCTGCCTGCTGCTGGGCAAACCGCCCGCCGAATACTGGCAGAGCGCCAAGCCGGCCGAGTCGGCGCGGGGGGAGGAGGGCTATCCGCTGGAGTGGGCGCTGGCCGAGGTGGAGAAGGCTCACATCCTGCAGGTGGTGGCGAGCTTTGACGGCAACAAGTCGGCCGCCTCCCGGGTGCTCGGGGTGGCGCGCAAAACCCTGGAGCGCAAGTTCAAGGAGTGGGCCATCGAATGAGCCGGCTCGTCCCTTGCCGCCGGAGTGAGTCATGAGGCTGGCGCAGCTCCCGGGGCTGCTCAGAACCAAGGTGCGCTGGCGGCTGCTGCTGCTCACCTCGGTGCCCATCATGCTGACCCTGGCCGGCATGATAGGGCTCACCCTCTACTGGACCCTCACCTACAGCTGGCAGAACCTGCTCACCACGGTGCGCAGCGACCTTGGCGTCGCCCACCACGCGGTGAGCGTGCAGCAGCAGCGCCAGGCTGAACACCTCGAGCACCTGCGCGATGCCTGGGCCTTCCAGCTGCAGCTGCGCGAATCCCCCGCTCGCTTGCGCCAGTGGGTGATGCCGCTCGCCGCCAACTACGGTCTCGACTTTTTGCGCCTGCGCAGCGGCAGCGAGCTGGATCTGCTGCCAGCGCAGGATCGCGCGGCCCTCGCCGCCGGGCGCAGAGTCAGCCACTTCGTGGTCTGGTCGCGGGAGCAGCTGCTGGCGCTCTCGCCGGCGTTGGCCAGCCGCGCCGTGCTGGACAAAGAGCTGGAGCCGGGCGCTGGGCAGGAGACCCGCGGTCTGATCAGCCTCTCGCTGACCCCGGTGATGGGGCGGGATGGCAGCCTCTGGGGCGTGCTGGAGGGGGGGGAGCTTATCAACGGCAGCACCCGGCTGGTGGACGAGCTCAAGGGTCAGGTGTTCGCCAAGAACACCCTGCCGGCCGGCAGCATCGGCAGCGTCACCCTGTTTCTCGGCGATCTGCGGGTGAGCACCAACGTGCCCGCCAGCAGCAGCCAGCAGCTGGGGCGGGCGGTGGGCACCCGGGCCTCGGCGCCGGTGCGCGAACAGGTGCTGGGGCGCGGCGAGCCCTGGATTGACCGCGCCTTCGTGCACGACGCCTGGTATGTGTCGGGCTATGAGCCGCTGCTGGGCGCCAATGGTGAGCGCATCGGCATGCTCTACGTCGGCTTTCTCGAGTGGCCCATTGTTCGCACCTACCTCACCAATCTGCTGGAGCTGGGCTCCGGCGTGGTGTTGCTGTTGCTGCTCTCGGGTCTGCTGGTCTATCGCGGCGCGCGGGACTTGTTCACTCCCATCGAGCGGATGCACAAGGTGGTGCGCCAGGTGCAGGCGGGTCGGCCAGCCCGCATCGGCGAGCTCTACCTCGACCCCGATCACGAGCTGGCCCAGCTCGGCCGCCAGTTCGACGCCATGCTGGACAGGCAGGCGGCGCACCGCCAGCAGCTGGCCCGCAGCGCCGACGAACTGGAGCAGAAGGTGGCCGAGCGTACCCAGAGCCTCGAGCAGAAGACCGCCGAGCTCGAGCACCACATCCACATGCTGACCCAGGCCCGCCAGCAGCTGCTCATCAGCGAGAAGCTGGCGGCCCTCGGCGAGCTCTGCGCCGGGGTGGCCCACGAGATCAACAACCCGCTGGCGGTGATCCTCGGCAACGTGGAGCTGATGAAGCTGGAGCTGGGGGAGGCGGCCGCACCGGTGAGCGAAGAGCTGGCACTGGTGCTGGCCCAGATCGAGCGCATTCGCGCCATCACCCGCAGCCTGCTGCAATATTCCCGCCCCGGCGACTACGAGACGGCGCCGGTGTGGCAGCACCTCACCCCCATCATCGAGGAGAGTCTGACCCTGGTGCGCTCTGCCCTGCGCCAGCAGCAGGTGAACCTGGTGGCCGATCTCAGGGCGCAGCAGCCCATCGAGGCGGATCGCCAGCAGCTGCTGCAGGTGCTGATAAACCTTTTGGTCAACGCCAGCCATGCGCTGGGGGAGCAGGGCCAGATCCGGGTCGAGAGCCGCGACTGGCTGGATGACGCCGGGGCCCTGCAAGGGGCCGAGGTGCGGGTCATCGATAACGGCAGCGGCATCGAGGCGGCCATCATCGACAAGATCTTTGACCCCTTCTTCACCACCCGCGCCACCGGCACCGGGCTGGGGCTGGCCCTGAGCCACCGCATCATCAGCCGCTGGGGCGGGGAGCTGTTGGTGGACTCCACCCCGGGGCAGGGCAGCTGCTTTACCATCCGATTGCGCAGCCACGCCCGGCTGGCCAGCGGTGGCGAGCCAGCCCAGCTTGAAGGGTGGCGCATCGCCCTCAATGCCGAGGGGCGTGAGGCAAGCGTCGAGCCCCAGTCATGACGACAGCATAAAAAGCCCGCCGAACTTGCAGGACGCGCATTGCCCTCAAGGGGGAGGGGGGACTGTCGCAATTGAGAGTGAGACACAAAAAAGCCCGCCAATAGTGGCGGGCTTTTTTACAGGCGAGTGAGGGGATACTTACTGCGGGCTCCACACCAGCTTGCCGCTCTGGGTCAGATCATAGCCGCCGAGGCGGGCCGCCAGCTCGCGCCCCTCGGGGGATTGCAGCCAGCCGATCAGCTGCTGCAGCAGGGTGCGAAAGAAGACCCCCTGCGGCATCACCAGATCGAAGCACTCCTGGGAGAGCGGCATAAAGCCGAGGCCAAACTCGGTGGCTGTACTCTGGGCGCCGGGCCCCACATCCGCATCGCCGCGGCTGATGGCGGCGGCCAGCTCCCGCTCGCTGTTGACCTCGAGGGTGCGCTCCAGCCGGGTCAGCGACTCCCCTTGGGTTTGCAGCCACTCCTGCAGGGCGCGCTGGCTGCCGGCCCCCTCCTGACGCATGGCCCAGCGCCAGTCGAGCGCCTCTTTCGCCTCCTTGGGTTGCAGCCCTTGCCGCAGCACCAGCCCCTGCACCCGCCTAAATCCATGAACGATCACCCATTGCCGGTGGCCCTGATACTGCTGCACCAGCGCCGGGTGGCGCAGGTGGGCCTCCTCGGCCCGGCCCCAGTGGATGGCGCACAGATCCACATGGCCGCGTGCCAGCATCGCCAGCCCCTGACGGGTGCCGCACGGGGTGTAACCCACCAGAGCCTGAGTGCCGAGCTGCCGGGCCAAGCGGCTGCTGGCGTAGTGGAGCAGTACGTCGTCCGATCCCGCCAGCAGCAGCCGGTCGTTCATCACCCCCTCATGGCAACTGCCAAGCAGCCAGCGATCGAGCAGGGATCGCGGAAACAGCCACTTGCCGGTCGCCTTGGTGGCGGGGATACGCGCCTCGTTGGCGAGCTGGTAGACCTTCTTCTCGTTGAGATCGAGGTACTCGGCCACCTGCTTCACATTCATAAATTCGTTCATGACTTAATCCCGCATCCCGCGACCGGCTGAACCGGGCGCCAGCACCGGCGGCTTCTCGTCCAGCGCGATATGGTCGTGACCGCTGAATACCTCAAAATGGCGCCCCTTGGCGCGGGCAATCATGGTGATGCCGAGCTGGCGCGCCAGATCCAGCCCCATCTGGGTGACGCCGGAGCGCGACAGCAGCACCGGAATGCCCATCTGCGCCACCTTGATCACCATCTCAGAGGTGAGCCGCCCGGTGGTGTAGAAGATCTTGTCGTGGCCAGCCTCACCGCGCATCCAGAGCTCGCCCGCCAGGGTATCCACCGCATTGTGGCGCCCCACATCCTCGACAAAGGAGAGGATTTCGCTGCCGCGACAGATGGCGCAGCCATGGACGGCTCCCGCCATCTTGTAGGTTTCGTTATGGGCCGACAGCGCCTTGAGCAGGGCGTAGAGGGTGCTCTGTTTAAGCTCGGGCGCCGCCAAGACCACCCCTTCGAGCTTCTTCATCACGCTGCCATACATGGTGCCCTGACCGCAGCCGGAGGTGACCGTCTTCTTCTCCAGCGACTGGTCGAGATCGGCGGCCTGCTGACTGCTCACCACGGCGGCGGCCTCGCTCTCCCAGTCGACGATCACCGACTCGATGGCTGCAATATCCTCGATAAAGCCCTGATTTTTCAGATAACCCAGCACCAGCGCCTCGGGGCGGGCCCCCAGCGTCATCAGGGTTACTATCTCCTTCCAGTTGAGGTAGACCGTCAGTGGCCGCTCACAGGCGATTTGGCGGGTTTGCAGCGTGCCCTGCTCATCCATCACCTCGACGGCCATGGTGAGCTGGGCTGCGGCATTGCTTTTGATAAAGGTCGGTGTCATGGGCCCCTCGCGACCGGTTGCCGGGATCTAAGGGGAGGGATACAGCAAGTTTTGTTCCAGATTATTTTGAACTCGAGAAATAGCTGAGGTAATGTGAATTATGTATTCGGCTGTTGAAGGTAATATTTGAGAGATGCTTATGGTGTTAAACATAGTCATTTTTCCTGACTAAAAAGGTATCATTCATCTTTAAATAACATGGGTAGACGTCTAATGAGAGATAGCTGGGTGAGATATGAAGACATTGAAGAAAAGAGAAATGGCTATTTCGTTGTCTATAGTCCAGTTTTTACTGGGCAAGATTCTGCTACGTTAAAAATATACATGTATGAACTAAATCTTGTTAAGGAAATAAAAGGAATAGCAGAGGCAGAGTTAAAAATTTGGGTTCAACGCTATGCTACACCACTCATGGTAATTATTAATAACTACACTCAGTCAGATTGGCGCACAAAAGATATTGTTGGACATAGTTTTTTGCTTGGATATCCGCAAGGCGAGAAAGTTATATCGTATTGGGATGAATACCCTGAGCATGAAAAACCAAATTTTGACTTATCGAAAGAAAAACTGGCAATCATCTATGTTGGTCTAGCGGTTAGAACGCAAGAAGACGTCATAAAAAAGCAAGCAAATGAAGCGAGAGGTAGAAAGCTATTATTGTTAGCCATGACGCTTTGGTTCTGTATCATTCCTGCATCTATTGCTTATCTGGGATGGTCAAGTCCATTTTTCTCTCTGCTCGCGCTGATATACAGTTGGTATCTTGCAACGAAAAAAGGACTTCAAATTTGGGGAAGGCAGACGCAGTCTCAAGCAGAAATTGATAAAAGAAAGGAGGAATTGGAAAAAGAGCATCATCACTATCATTGCAAGCTTAATCCAGAAGCCTTTCTTGCACTTAGATATGAGAACTTTAAAAATGAGCGTATATCAAAGGAATTGGAGAAAGTTGAAAGTATGCGATATTAATATTTTTTATATATGGTTCAATTTAGTATGTTGCGCTAAATCGTAGGTTGGTGCTGAACGAAGTGAAGCCCAACGTTTACCACGGAATATTTCAAAAGCAATAGTCGGATAATTCGGTGTTATTCGACGTGTACAGATCTAGTTATCACCTGACACCGGCCTCAAACCGGTGTCTTGTTTACGCTACTTTAGTGCGCACTTCCT
>NZ_JAAKVU010000034.1:0-20956 GCF_049175815.1 Aeromonas sp. 600276
TGGTGATTGGTACTCCCGACGGGGTCATCACTCAATAAGGTTGTCTGCCAAAACGCAGCTCAACGGCATCATGGTAGTCGGTTGGCACCGTTACCAACGGTCTGTTTGCCCACCGCGGTGCAGACGTGGTGGTGATCGGCACCCCGGACGGCGTGATCATCAGCTGACTTCCGATAGACAGGATCTGGTCACCCATGATCCCTTCGCAATGAAAGACGGCGCCCCATGGCGCCGTTTTTATTTGTTGCTCAATGAGTTGCAAACCCTCGTTTACAACTATCGTTGAAAACTTCAAAGAATTTGACTTTCGTCACAAATATTCCCTCTCCCCAACGTTTTTGCTACTTTACGGTTTTCTTCACACACCATATCTGCACTCACTTTTGCAAACATAGAGGGATCGTCATGACCGCCAAGTTTTCACTGGACAAGGATAAAATCAAGGTGCTGCTGCTGGAGGGGGTTCACCCCAACACGGTGGAAACCTTTCGTGCCGCAGGTTACACCAGTGTGGAGTATCTGAAGACCTCTCTCTCCGAAGAAGAGCTGATCGAGCGTATTCGTGACGTGCATTTCGTAGGGCTGCGCTCGCGCACCCAGATCACCGAGAAGGTGCTGGATGCCGCCAACAAGCTGGTGGCCATCGGCTGTTTCTGCATCGGCACCAACCAGGTCTCCCTGGATGCCGCCCACCTGCGCGGCATCCCGGTGTTCAACGCCCCCTTCTCCAACACCCGCTCGGTGGCCGAACTGGTGCTGGGGGAGATCCTGCTGCTGCTGCGCGGCATCCCGGAGAAGAACGCCAAGTGCCATCGCGGAGTGTGGGAAAAACTGGCCAACCGTTCGGTGGAAGCCCGCGGCAAGAAGCTCGGCATCATCGGCTACGGCCACATCGGCACCCAGCTTGGCATCATCGCCGAGAGCATCGGTATGAAGGTCTACTACTACGACATCGAGAACAAGCTCTCGCTCGGCAACGCCATCCAGGTGCCGAGCATGGTCGAGCTGCTCAACATGTCTGACGTCATCAGCCTGCACGTGCCTGAGACCGCCTCCACCAAGGATCTCATCGGTGCCGAGCAGCTGCGCATGATGAAACCGGGCGCCATCTTCATCAACGCCTCCCGTGGCACAGTGGTGGATATCGATGCTCTGGCCGACGTCATCAAGAGCGGCCACCTCGCCGGCGCCGCCATCGACGTCTTCCCGGTCGAGCCCAAGTCCAACGACGAGGAGTTCCTCACCCCGCTGCGCGGCCTGGACAACGTGATCCTGACCCCGCACATCGGCGGCTCCACCCAGGAGGCCCAGGAGAACATCGGCCTGGAAGTGGCCAACAAGCTGGTCAAATACTCCGACAACGGCTCCACCCTCTCCGCCGTCAACTTCCCTGAAGTCTCTCTGCCGGGTCACAAGGGCTCCAGCCGCCTGCTGCACATTCACCGCAACCAGCCCGGCGTGATGAACCAGATCAACCAGATCTTCGCCGACGAGGGGATCAACATCGCCGGTCAATACCTGCAGACCAGCAGCCACATCGGCTACGTGGTGATCGACGTGGAGACCGAGCACAGCGAGAAGGCGCTGGCCAAGCTCAAGGAGATCGGCGGCACCATCCGTGCCCGCATCCTCCACTGATAGACCCGTTTTTCAGAACAGCAAAAAGCCCGTCGCAATGACGGGCTTTTTTATGCTGCGATGCTCAGCACAGATCCGCGTCGCGGCGCCTTTGTCCCCTTCTCCCCTCGCGGGAGCAGGGTTGGGAACGAGGGGGGAGATGAAACCGCCCTCATCCTGCCCTCTTGCCAAGAGAACGGGAAAATACGCGACAGACAATGAGGCCCGGCTTACCACCACCCCAGCAGGTTGCGACCCACCAGGGCGCCCCACACCAGGGCGTTCAGGGCCAGCGCGATAAAGACGGCGGCGGAGCCCAGATCCTTGGCGCGACCGGAGAGCTCGTGATGTTCGGAGCCGATGCGATCCACCACCGCCTCGACCGCGGAGTTGAGCACCTCGACGATCACCACCAGCCAGCTGATACAGATGAGCAGCAAGATTTGATCGAGGGTATCGCCGATCCAGAACGCCAGCGGCATCAGCAGCAGGATCAGCATCAGCTCCTGCCGGAAGGCCGCCTCGTTGATCCAGGCTGACTTGAGCCCCTTCATGCTGTAACCGGTTGCATTGATGATGCGGGTGACCCCGGTTGCCCCTGGCTTTGCCACGCTATCTACCTCATTTGGAATCGTTTTGGGGCTCACATCCTATCAGAGCCCCTCGAGGTTTCCATCAGGGGTTTTTTGCTTTATTTTATCCCTTTGCCTCTTCGGCACTCAGTCATTGCTACTGCCCACGCCACCCATTTCGAGAATCGAGTCGTATGTCCATTCACACCGATGAATTGCGCACCCGTCGCCTGGAGTCCCTGATCACTCCCAGCGAACTGGCGCACGCCTTCCCGTTAAGCGACACCGTTGCCCAGAATCTGCTGGATGCCCGCCGCGAAGTGGAAGCGATCCTGGCCGGTGAGGATCAGCGCCTGCTGGTCATCGTCGGTCCCTGCTCCATTCACGATCCGGCCGCCGCCCACGAGTACGCCCTGCGCCTCAATGCCCTGCGCAAGCAGTATAAAGAGAGCCTGTGCATCGTGATGCGCACCTATTTCGAGAAGCCGCGCACCATCGTCGGCTGGAAAGGCCTCATCAATGATCCGCGCCTCGATGGCAGCTTCGACGTCAACGAAGGGCTGAAACTGGCCCGCAAGCTGCTGGTGGACATCAACGCCCTCGGCATGCCCACCGCCACCGAGTTCCTCGACATGGTGACCGGCCAGTACATCAGCGACCTCATCACCTGGGGCGCCATCGGCGCGCGCACCACCGAATCTCAGGTGCACCGCGAGATGGCCTCCGCCCTCTCCTGCCCGGTCGGCTTCAAGAACGGCACCGACGGCAACACCCGCATCGCCATCGATGCGGTGCGCGCCGCCCGTCACAGCCACATCTTCTATTCCCCGGACAAGGACGGCAAGATGACCATCTACCGTACCGCCGGCAACCCCTATGGCCACGTGATCCTGCGCGGCGGCCACCGCCCCAACTACGACACCGCCAGCATCGATGAAGCGTGCGAAGCGCTGGCCGATGTGGGCCTGCCGGAGCGGCTGGTGGTGGATTTCAGCCACGGCAACAGCATGAAGGATCACCGTCGCCAGCTGCTGGTGGCGCAGGACATCTGCGATCAACTGCGCCGCGGCCGCACCGGCATCGCCGGCATCATGGCCGAGAGCTTCCTGGTGGAAGGGCGGCAGGATGTGGAGAACGGCTGCGCCGTCACCTTCGGCCAGAGCATCACCGATGCCTGTCTCTCCTGGAGCGACACCGAAACCCTGCTGGCCATGCTGGCCGAGGCCGCCCAGGTGCGCCTGCACAAGCTGGGCTGAACAGCCAACAAGCAAAGGGGCCAGTATGTTCGATACTGGCCCCTTTTTCTTGGGCGGCCGACTAGGCCGCGCCCCGCTCCTACAAACTGGGCATAAACCAGACCCGGCCGCCCGCCTCGATGCGATCGGTCTTGATCTGGAATACCTGTGCCAGCAGCGCCTCGTCCACCAGCTCGACGCCCCCCTCCCGTACCACCCGGCCCTGTTGCAGACAGAGCAGGCGATCGGCCCAGTCGATGGCCAGGTTGATGTCGTGGATGGCGAGCACCACCAGCAGCCCCTGCCCGGCCAGCTGCTTGAGCAGCCGCAGCAGCGCCAGTTGATGGTGCAGATCGAGCCCGGCCAGCGGCTCATCCAGCAGCAGTATCCGTTCGCCCGGGTTGAGGCTCGGCCACACCTGCAGCAGGGTGCGGGCGATCAGCACCCGCTGCTGCTCCCCACCGGACAGCCGGCTGAAATCCCGCGCCAGCAAGCCTTCCAGCTCCAGCGCCTGACACAGCGCCTGGATTGCCTCATTCTGCCTGGCCGCTGGCTGCGCCTCATCGAGCCCCAGGCTCAGCACCTGAAACACCGGGATATGAAACAGCTGGGGTTGGCGCTGAGGCAGCATGGCGCGCCGCTGCGCCAGTTCCGGCCAGCTCAAGTCCGCCAGCGACTCGCCACCGATGCGCACCTCCCCCTGCCCCGACAAGAGGCCGGCCAGGGCGCCGAGCAGGGTCGACTTGCCGCTGCCGTTGGGGCCGAGCAGTGCCACCAGCTGGCCCCCCTGCCAGGCAAGGTCGAGGGGGGCGAGCCGGTTGGCGACGGCGAGGGCGCGGGCAGCCAGCAAGGGAGGCTGGCCCCCGAGGTGATCAGGTGCTGGCATGGGCATCTTGCCTCAACAACAGATAGATGAAGAGCGGGGCACCGACCGAGGCGGTGATCACCCCGATGGGCAGCTCCCCCGCTCGCAGGGCGGAGCGGGCGATGAGATCGGCCGCCAGCAGCAGGGCGCCGCCCCCCAGCGCCGAGGCGGGCAGCAGGAAGCGCTGATCGCTGCCGCCACACAGGCGCAGCAGATGGGGCACCACCAGCCCGACGAAGCCGATGACGCCGCACAGTGCCACCGCCATCCCGGTGAGCAGGCAGACCGCCAGCACCAGCCGCACCCGCATCTTGTCCACATCGAGCCCCATCAGACGGGCCTGGGTCTCTCCCAGCAGCAGTTGCTGCAGCGCCTTGCCCTGCCAGCCGAGCCAGCCGAGAGCAAGCGGGAACAGCAGCCACCACCAGGCGAATTGCTGGCTGCCATAGGCGAGGCTCCCCATCATCCAGAACATGAATTCACGCAAGGAGCCGTCATCGGCAAAGTACATCAGCCAGGTCATGGCGGCGTTGCTGAGGATGCCGATGGCGACCCCGAACAGCAGCAGCCTGGCATGGCCGAGCCGGGCCCGGCGCGCCAGCCGTATCAGCAGCATGGTCACCAGCAGGGCACCGCCGAAGGCCGCCAGCGACAACCCCCAACCCGGCAGATAGACGCCGAGGGCCTTGGCCACCGCCATCGCCACCATGGCGGCCAGTCCTGCCCCGCTCGAGACGCCGAGCAGGCCGGGTTCGGCCACCGGGTTGTGCAGCATCACCTGCAGCACGGCGCCGCCGCAGGCGAGCGCCGCCCCCGCCAACAGGGCCAGCAGGGCGCGCGGCAGACGCAGCTCCAGCAGAATGCGCTGCTCGAGCTCCCCCAAGGGGTGCCAGGGCAACAGCAGGAATTCGCCCCAGATCAGGGAGAAGAGAAACAGCGCCAGGGTCAGCAGCAGCAGGCCGAGCAACCAGCGCCGCTGCCAGCGCTGCTGGCGGGCGAGCAAAGAGAGATACACAGAGGCTCCCCGAAGGTGAGAGTGACCCGTGCCCGGGCGGCGTCAGCCACCGGGCATCAGCATGAAAAGGTCATGATAACAGCGTGTTACCACCCAAGGTCAAGGCTGGTAAGGCTTGGCGAGGGTGGCGATGTCACCGCTTGCCACCAGCTCCTGCAGGGCCAGCGCCAGCGGTTGCTGCAGCGCCTGGTGGGGGGAGCGCTTGCTCATGCCCAGATAGAGCACCACGGGCTGGGATGGCTGGTAGGCTGCCTTGCGCAACCCCGCCTCCTTGCCCCGGCTCAGGGCATAGTCCACCTGGCAGTCGGTGCCGATCATCAACGGCAGATGGCCGCGCTGCACCATGCGCAGCAGTTGCTCCTCGGTGGGCACCCCGTGCTTGTCGAGCCGGCTGTCGGAATCGAACGGTTCGAAATAGGCCGAATTGAGCACGTAACCCACCCTGTGCCCCTGCAGATCGGCATAGCTGCGCAGGGTCGAGACCTCAGTCCCCTTGCCATAGAAGGCGGGCCGGCACTGGTAATAGGCCGGCTGCAGATAGTCGATGAAAGTCGCCCGCTCCGCCGTCATGGCCAGCCCGATCATCAGGTCCACCTGACCGGTCTGCATCTGTTTGAGCGCCCGCCCCCAGGGGACCTGCTTCACTTCGAAGCGGATGCCGCTGCGCCGCTGCAACTGCTGCAAGATATCCATGTCCAGTCCGCCCAGCCGACCGTCCGGCATTTCAATTCGAAACGGTGGCCAGACATCGGTGGCTACCGTCAGGGTCGGCGCACCGTGCACCTGGCAGGCAAACAGCAGACCAAGCACACCCCAGCTTGTCTTGCCCATCTCGTACAACCCTCTGTCTCTTCATCCTTGATGGATTAAAAATACCCTGCCGCCCCACTTATGAGAACCCATGGTTAGGCGATAAAATGCGATTGATTTTAAAGGAGAACCTAATGAACCCTATCTTTACCAGCATCGGCCTGCTGCTGTGCAGCAACGTTTTTATGACCTTCGCCTGGTACGCCCACCTCAAGAGTATGAATCACAAACCCTGGATCATCGCCGCCCTGGTGAGCTGGGGAATAGCGCTGTTCGAATACCTGCTGCAGGTACCCGCCAACCGCATCGGCCACACCGTGCTCTCCGTCGGCCAGCTCAAGATCCTGCAGGAGGTGATCACCCTCACCGTGTTCGTCCCCTTCTCCATCTTCTATCTGAAAGAGGATCTGAAATGGGATTACCTGTGGGCTGGCCTGTGCATCCTGGGCGCAGTCTTTTTTGTCTTTCGCGAGAAACTCACCGGCGCCTGACGCTGTACACTCAATAACATCCCCAGCAAGGCATCTCCTTGATAGACGAGGCAAAAAACATGGAATTGCGAGACATGCTACAGATCCTGGCCAAGCAGGACGGCTCAGACCTCTATCTGTCGACCGGCGCGCCCCCCTGTGCCAAGTTCAACGGCGGCCTGCGCCCCTTGAGCGAGACGCCGCTCGAGCCCGGCGAGGTGGCCAGCATAGCCGACGCCATCATGGACGGTGAGCAGAAGCAGCAGTTTGAGAAGGAGCTGGAGATGAACCTCGCCATCTCCCTGCCCCAGATAGGGCGCTTTCGGATCAACATCTTCAAGCAGCGCAACGAAGTCTCCCTGGTGGCGCGCAACATCAAGACCGAGATCCCCCGCTTCGAGGACTTGAAACTGCCCACCGTGCTGCTCGACACCATCATGGAGAAGCGCGGCCTGGTGCTGTTCGTCGGCGGCACCGGCTCGGGTAAATCGACCTCCCTAGCCGCCCTCATCGATCATCGCAACCGCAACAGCGGCGGCCACATCATCACCATCGAGGATCCGGTGGAGTTCGTTCATCGCCACCGCAAGAGCATCATCAACCAGCGGGAGGTGGGGGTGGATACCCGCAGCTTCCACGCCGCCCTGAAAAACACCCTGCGCCAGGCGCCGGACGTGATCCTTATCGGCGAAATTCGCGATCGCGAAACCATGGAGCACGCGCTGGCCTTCTCGGAAACCGGCCACCTCGCCATCTCCACCCTGCACGCCAACAACGCCAACCAGGCGCTGGACCGCATCATCAACTTCTTCCCGGAAGAGCGCCGGCCCCAGCTGCTCAACGACCTTGGCAACAACCTCAAGGCGTTTGTCTCCCAGCGGCTGGTGAAAACCACTGATGGCGGCCGCCGGGCCGCGGTGGAGATCATGCTGGGCACCCACACCATCCGCGACATGGTCAAACGCGGCGAGTTTGGCGGCCTCAAGGAGGTGATGGAGAAGTCCAAGGCCCTCGGCATGGTCACCTTCGACAGCGCCCTATTCGATCTGGTGGTGGAAGGAGTGATCGAGGAGGAAGAGGCAGTGAAGAACGCCGATTCGGCCAACAACCTGCGCCTCAAGATCAAGCTGTGGAAGGAGAAGGGCCAGATCGCCAGCAGCAGCGATGCCACCGGCTGGAGCCTGGAACCCACCAAGGACGAGAAGGACGATCTGTTCTGACCCACCTGCCCCCTTGAACCTGAAAACACCCGCCCCGGCGGGTGTTTGCATATCCCGGCTGCCTCCCCCCTCCTCGCTCGCCCGTAGCAGACAGTGACATCTGGTGAACGAACGGTCCATCTGCGACAAAATCTGTCACCAAAAATGACAAAACCATCACTTGACCGAAAAACCATGCGAGAAGTGTGAGTGAAAGCTCTTTCATACCGGCTTCAAAGGAGGCACTATCAAAGAGTTCTATCAATAAAGGGGTATTAAATGTCGTTACAACCTGCCAATACAGCACAGTCAAGACAGTTGCTGAACGAGACCATGGCCTTGGTTCTCGCAGGAGGGCGGGGCAGTCGCCTCAAACAGTTGACGGACAACAGGGCGAAACCGGCAGTACACTTCGGCGGCAAGTTCCGCATCATCGACTTCGTACTCTCCAACTGCATCAACTCCGGCATTCGCCGGGTCGGAGTGGTGACCCAGTACAAATCCCACAGCCTGCTGCGCCACCTGCAGTCCGGCTGGTCCTTTTTGCGCTACCAGATGAACGAGTTCATCGACATGCTGCCCGCCCAGCAACGGGTGGACGAGGTCACCTGGTATCGCGGCACCGCCGATGCGGTCTACCAGAATCTGGACATCATTCGCGATCACGGCCCCAGGTATGTGGTGGTGCTGGCGGGGGATCACATCTACAAGATGGATTACGCCGCCATGCTGCTCGATCACGTCAACATGGGGGCCAGGGTCACGGTGGCCTGCATCGAGGTGCCGCGCCAGGATGCGAGCGCCTTCGGGGTGATGGCGGTGGACGGGGATCGCAAGATCAACGCCTTCGTCGAAAAACCCGCCAACCCACCCGCCATGCCGGGCAAGCCCGATACCGCGCTCGCCTCCATGGGGATCTACATCTTCGAGGCGGACTACCTCTACCAGCTGCTGGAAGAGGATCTCGCCAACCCGGCCTCCCACCACGATTTCGGCATGGACGTGATCCCGCGGGTGGTGCAAGAGGGCACCGCCTACGCCCACCCGTTCGGCATGTCCTGCGTCGGCTGCTGCCCGCAAAAGCGCCCCTACTGGCGCGACGTGGGCACGGTGGATTCGTTCTGGGAGGCCAACATGGATCTCGCCTCCGTCACCCCCGAGCTCGACATCTACGATCAGGACTGGCCCATCTGGACCAGCCAGAACATGACCCCGCCCGCCAAGTTCGTGCAGGACAGAAACGGCCAGCACGGCATGACCATCAACTCCATGTTTGCCGGCGGCACCATCGTCAGCGGCTCCTTCATCGTGAGCTCGGTGCTGTTTACCAACGTGCGGGTCGACTCCTTCTGCACCCTGGATCAGGCGGTGATCTTCCCCGGGGTCGAGATAGGCCCGGGCTGCCGGCTGCGCCGGGTGGTGATCGACAAGGGCTGCAAGCTGCCGGAAGGGCTGGTGGTGGGGGAAAACGCCAGCGAGGATGCCCGCCGCTTCTACCGCTCAGAACAGGGCATAGTGCTGGTCACCAAGGAGATGCTGGCCAGATTGTGATGCCGCCGCGCCGGCAAGCGGGAGCCCTGTCGGCTCCCTTTTTACATTTGCTTACCGCTCGCGCCTTGTCCGGCCGCCCCTGGTGCGTGCTACTCTGCCCTCGGCCCTGCCTTCGTCTCACCATGGAATCGCATATGAAAAAACTGGATGTTGCCCGCCTTGCCAGCCTCGCCGACGAGGCCGCCCACTCCCCGCGCCTGCGCATGAACCACAACCTGCACCAGGAGCTGGCCGACCCCATCCAGCGCCTGGCCATCGCCATGGAACCGGGTACCTATATCCGCCCCCATCGCCACCTGCAGACCTGGGAGCTGCTCACCTCGCTGCAGGGCCGCTTCGTGGTGCTCAACTTCGATGATGAAGGGACTGTCATTGCTCGCGCCGTGCTGGGGGAAGAGACCTCGGTGCTGGAGACCCCGGTCGCCAGCTGGCATGCGGTGCTATCTCTGGATCCCGGCGCCGTCATCTTCGAGGTGAAACACGGTCCCTATGCTCCTTTCCGGGAAGAGGACTTCGCCCCCTGGTCACCGGCGGTGGACGACATCCAGGGCCAGCAGGCGCTGATGGCCTGGTATCGCCATGCCGAGGTGGGTCAGCGCTGGCCGGGGCGCTGATCTGCCCCCCCAACGTGAACACAGCGAACAGGGCGAACACGCGCCAATAAAAAGACCCGCCAGCGGCGGGTCTTTTTATATCTGAGTGTGGGGTATCGAACACAAGCAGGTGCGGTGGCTCAGCCCTTCTGTACCAGACCAATCTGACCCGGCTCGCACCACTCGAACATCACCTCCTGACTCTTGCCGCAGCAGGAGCCGCCGCACACCTGAGTCTCCCGCTTGGCGACCCGCCCCTTGCGCATCCAGACACCGAGCATGGCCTCCACCGCATCTTCCGAGGTGTGGAAGTGGCGGGCCAGCTCGCGCCGGCTCGCCTTCTGCTGCACGGCGAGGTACTCCCCCAGCTCGCGCAGGATCATAGGGCCACCACCTTGCGGGCCACTATGTCGCCGTGGCGACGGCCCAGCCACCAGAGCAGCAGCAGGGAGAGGCCGTAGCTCGCCACCCAGAACAGGCTCTGCTCGGGGTGGGCGGCGAAGGTGGCCAGCTGATAGAAGACGGTGGCGCACATGAAGGCCATGTAGTTGCACCAGGCGGCGGTCAGCAGGGCCCACTGGCGGCCGGTCTCCCGCACCAGGGCACCCATGGCGGCGGCGCAGGGCATGTAGAGCAGCACGAACAAGAGGTAGGCGAAGGCACCGGCCGCCCCGTCGAAGTGGCTCTGCATGTTGCCGTAGGTGGAGACGTCCACCTCCTGCGCCTCGGCGGCGGCTTTCTGGTCATCCAGGTTGCCCACCGCCAGCCCCATGGGGTCGGTCGGGTCGATGTCGGCCAGATTGGTGGCGACCGCGGCGATCGCCTCCTGGAAGCTGCTTACCAGGGAGAACTCGCTCGCCTCCTCTTCCCCATCGCCGCTGCCGGCGTAGAGGCTGTTGAGGGTACCGACCACCGCCTCTTTGGCGAAGATGCCGGTGACGATGCCGACCGTGGCCTGCCAGTTGTCATCGCGCACGCCAATGGGGTGCAGCACCGGGGTCACCGCCTGGCTGATTTTGCTCAGCACCGAGCTTTCTTGGTCTTGGTGGCCGAAGCTGCCATCGGTGCCGAGCGAGTTGAGCACGCTCAGCACGGCGACCACCAGCACTATGGTTTTACCGGCGCCGAACACGAAGGATTTGAGCTTCTGCCAGGTCTTGATGCCGACGTTGACCGGGCGCGGCCACTCGTAGTCCGGCATCTCCATCAGCATGGAGTCGCTCTTGCCCGGCAGCAGGGTGCTGCGCAGCAACAGGCCGGTGAGCACCGCCACCAGGATGCCGATGAGGTAGAGACCGAACACCAGGTTCTGGCCAGACTCGGGGAAGAAGGCCACCGCGAACAGGGCGTAGACCGGCAGACGGGCACCGCACGACATGAAGGGAGCCATGGCCGAGGTCATCAGCCGCTCGCGCTCGGAGTTGAGGGTGCGGGTCGCCATCACCGAGGGCACGGTGCAGCCAAAGCCCATCAGCATGGGGACGAACGCCTTGCCCGGCAGGCCGAGGCGGCGCATCAGGGCATCCACCACAAAGGCGGCGCGGGCCAGGTAGCCGGAGCTCTCCAGCACCGCCAGGAACAGGTAGAGGCAGCCGATCACCGGGATGAAGGTGGCGACGGTCTGCAAGCCCACCCCGAAGCCGTCCGCCAGGATGGCCCCCAGCCAGTCCGGCGCATGGATCAGCCCCAGCAGGTGGTGCACCCCATCGACAAACAGGGCGCCGCCCATGATGTCGAAGAAGTCGATGAAAGCGCTGCCCACCTTGATGGCGAACATGAACATCAGGTACATCACCAGCAGGAAGAAGGGGATGCCGAACCAGCGGTTGAGCAGCACCCGATCGAGCCGCTCGCTCTGGGCCGCGGTGAGCTTGCCCTTCTGCTGGCACGCCTGGGCGGCCCACTGGTGGATGTGGCCGTAGCGGATATCCGCCAGTTGCAGGTCCACATCCTGCCCGTGGTGGGCGCGGGCCACCACGTTGGCGGCGGCGGCCTGCTGGCCGGGCAGCAGGGTCTCCTGCATCACCGCATCCTCTTCCAGTAGGCGCAGGGCGCGGCCGCGGGCGGTGAGGTGGTGCGGGGCGAGCAGGGTCTCAAGCTCCACCAGATCTTTTTCAAGCTCGCTGCCGTAGTCCAGCAACAACGCCGGCTGCGGCTGGCCGATGAACTGCTGGATCTGGTTCTTGAAGGCGGCGACCTGCTGGCGGTTGTGGGCCGAGAGGGCCACCACCGGGCAGCCGAGGGTGTTGGCGAGCTTGCGCTCGTCGATGGTGATGCGCCGCTTTTGCAGGATGTCCATCTTGTTGAGCACCACCACCATGGGCAGCCCCAGCTCGCGCAGTTGCAGCGTGAGGTAGAGGGAGCGCTCCAGGTTGGCGGCGTCGATGACGTTGAGCAGCAGATCCGGCTGCTGGCCCTCCACGAAGCGGCTGGCGATCTGCTCGTCCAGGCTCCCCTCCTGGTTGGCCAGGCTGTAGATGCCGGGCAGGTCCATCAGTTTGTAGTCGTGGCCCTGGGCACTGAATTCGCCCATCTTCTTGTCGACGGTGACGCCGCTCCAGTTGCCCACCTGCTGGCGGGCCCCGGTCAGGGCGTTGAACAGGGAGGTCTTGCCGCTATTGGGGTTGCCGACGGTTACCAGGGAGTAGTTCATACCGGCTCGACCTCGATTTGCTGGGCAAGGCTTTTTTGCATGGAGAGGCAGATCCCCTGACACTGGATCTGCAGCGGATCCCCGAGCGGGGCCGCGCGCAAATAGATGACTTCAGTCTGGGGCAGCAAGCCCATCACCATCAGCTTGCGCCGCAGGGGACGGGTCAATTGATTCATGTTCTTGATGCGAGCACTCTGTCCCGGTGACAACTGCGCGAGTACCATGACTGACTCCTGAAGTTAAACAATAATAATTCTCTTTTACTTGGGGCATTATAATCCGTGTTTTCAACGCTTATTTGAGTAAAATCAAACTCCGCTTAGCTAACCCACAAATAACTGCCATGAGTCACGACAACAACAGCCGTCTGGTTTACAGCACGGACGGCGGCATCATCAAAGAACAGAGCCAGCCGCAATCCGCCTCCCCCTTCCCCACCGATGGGGTGGTGCGCATCCGCCGCGAAACCAAGGGGCGCAAGGGCGCCGGGGTCATCACCATCCACGGTGTGCCGGCCGAACAGCAAAAGAGCATCGCCACCCTGCTCAAGAAAAAGTGCGGCACCGGCGGCGGCCTGAAAGAGGGAGTGATCGAGATCCAGGGGGACAAACGGGATCTGATCAAGGCCGAGCTCGAGAAGGCCGGTTTCAGCGTCAAGCTGGTGGGCGGCTGATCCCGACGCCGCCCGGCTTGCGTCACTTTCGCTTTTTCCCTAGAATGCCCGCTCCCATCGAGGGGGAGTAGTCTCGCCAGCCGGCCCCAAACCGGTTCGCGACCCTGATCAACATACTTGGTGCCAACTCACCATGGTCAGGGTGATCCACGCCAGCCGCGGATTTGACAAGACCTTTGACGGGCCAGTGCCAATACCGGGGACGGATGGCGCAGGCTTGTCTCAGGTATAACAATTCCGTCCCCCGGTCATTTTTATGGAAGCCTTGTTAACCTCAACCCTCAGCGTGGCCATCGCCGAAATCGGCGACAAGACCCAGCTGCTGGCGCTGTTGCTCATCTGTCGTTTTCGCAAGCCCTGGCCTATCATCGCCGGCATGCTGGCGGCCACCCTGCTCAACCACGCCGGCGCCGCCTGGCTTGGCGAGTTCATCAGCCGCTGGCTCGACCCCAAGGTGATGACCTACCTGGTGGCCGGTGCCTTCATCGCCATGGCCGCCTGGATCCTGGTGCCGGACAAGATGGACGACGAGGAGAGCCCGCTCGACAAATACGGCCCCTTCATGGCCACCTTCGTGCTCTTCTTCATCGCCGAGATCGGCGACAAGACCCAGATCGCCACCGTGCTGCTGGCAGCCAAGTATGACTCCCTGACTCAGGTCATCACCGGCACCACCCTCGGCATGATGCTGGCCAACGTGCCGGTGGTACTGCTTGGCAAGCTGGGGGCCGATCGCCTGCCCCTCAAGGGGATCCGCATCGCCTGCGCCATCCTGTTCGTGGGCCTCGGGGTGAGCACCCTGCTGTTCGCCTGACCCGGCCGGATCAGAAGGTGGCGAGGCAAGGGTGAGCACTTGCCTACGCCACTCCCGCGCCCGTGTCGTGTCTTTGCACGCAAGCCCCGTCCTCTGGCGGGGCTTTTTGCTGCCCGCATATCGGGCCGGCATGCCCGCAGACGGGGGCTGCCAACCGGCGCCATGGCCGTGGCATAATGCGGCAAACCTGATGGAGCATCCCATGCACTTCACCTCAAGACAGACGCTGCTCGACTGGGTCAGACGCGGGCGTCTCGACCGGGCCCAGTTGCCCGCCGCCCTCGCCCGGTGCGAGCTGCCCCCCGGCCCCGCCCGCTGGCAGTGGCTGTTCGATCGGCTGCTGCTCTGGCTTGGCAGCCTGTGCCTCGGCGCCGGCCTGGTGTTCTTCGTCGCCTTCAACTGGCAGGAGCTCGGCCGCCTCTCGCGCCTCGCGCTGCTGGAGCTGCCACTGCTCGCCATGCTGCTGTTGCTGTGGCGCAAGCCCCTCGCCGACAGCCAGCGCCAGGCGCTGCTGCTCGCCATCGCCCTCAACATCGGCGCCCTGCTGGCACTGGTGGGCCAGACCTACCAGACCGGCGCCGATCCCTGGCAGCTGTTCGCCACCTGGGCGCTGATGCTGCTGCCACTGGCGGCGCTCGGCCAGAGCCCGCTGCTGTGGACCTTGAGCTGGCTGCTCGGTCAGCTGGCGCTGGTGCTCTACTGGCGGCTCGGCCTGTTCAACTTCTTCTTCGCCTTCAACGAGGAGGCCCTCGGCTGGAGCCTGACCCTGTTCAACGCCGCCCTCTGGGGCATACTGCTGCTGGTACCCGCTCACTACCGGCTGATGCCCTCCTGGCTGGCGGGGCTGGCTGCCGGGCTCGGCGTCACCCTGCTGACCCTGCTGGCGCTGTTCGACGCTGCCTCCCCCTGGGTCTGGCCGGCCTGGCTCGGCTGGCTGGCGGCCGCCTACCTGCGCTGGCACCACAGGTTCATCGCCGGGCTCGCCATGGGCTGCCTGAGCCTCATCGTGGTGCTGCTGACCGCGCTCGGCAAATGGATGGAGCCGGACGTCGACGGCTTCCTGCTGCTCTGCCTCATCGCCATCGGCCTATCGGTGGCCGCCAGCCGCTGGCTGCAACAACAACGGAGGTCCCATGAGTGATCTGACCCCCTGGCAGCGACTGCAACAGGCCCGGCTGGTGGAAGGGGATGCCCCCCGTGACGACCAGCCCCACTGGTCGAGCCGCTTTCTGCTCGGCATGGTGGGCTGGATTGCCGCCCTGTTCCTGCTGTTCTTCCTGTTCATGTCATTCTCCCAGCTCACCCGGGATGCCGACAGCGCCCTGCTGATGGGCGCCGTGCTGATGGCCATCGCCTTTTGCCTCAACCGCTTCGCTACCCGCAGCGATCTGTGGGATCAGTTCGTGCTGGCGCTGGCGCTGGCCGGCGACGCCTGGCTGCTCTACGGCCTGCTCGATCGGCTGGATCTGCACTCGGCTCCGCTCTGGTTCGGTCTAGCCCTGCTGTCGCTGGCCATCGCCGCCCTGTTCGAGCACTGGCTGATCCGGCTGTTCCACAGCTTCGCCGCCGCCATCCTGCTCACCCTGGGCCTCGCCTGCCTCGGCCTGCAACTGCTGGCCCTGCCGCTGGTGATGACGGCGGTGGCCCTCTGCTGGCTGCAGGCAGAGCGCGATCCAGTGCGCCATCAGCTCTATGAATCCCTCACCCTGGGGCTGGCACTCTCCCTGCTGGTGCTGGGGCGCCTGCACCACCCGCTGTGGGAGGGCGGCGCCAGCATGCTCGACGAGCTCGGCCACTCCCGCCTGCCGCTCTGGCTCAACCCGCTGCTCTGTGCCGCCCTGTTGCTGGGGCTAATGGCCCGGCTGAAACTGCCGCTGCTGTACGGGCTGCCGCTGGTGCTGCTCAGCGCCCTCATCCCCGGCATGGGGGCCGGCGCCCTGGTGCTGGTACTCGGCTTCTATGCCGGCAGCGTCGGCCTGATGACCCTGGCCGGCCTGCTGCTGGTCGGCTTTGGCTCCCTCTATTACTACGATCTGGGGCTGACCCTGATGACCAAATCCTGGCTGCTGCTGGGCTCGGGCGCCCTGCTGCTCGGCGCCCGCCAGCTGCTCAAACGGCTGAGCCCGCGGAGCCCCTCATGAGACGACTCGCCCTGTTGCTGACCGGTCTCGCCATCCTGGCGGCCATCAATGTCACCGTCTGGCGCTACGAGCACGCCATGAGCAGTGGCGAGGTGGTGCTGCTGCGCCTCGCCCCGGTCGACCCGCGCTCCCTGATGCAGGGGGATTACATGCGCCTCAACTACGAACTCGCCCGCCAGCTCGGCAACCGGCGCCACGACGAGGCCCCCGCCGACACCCTGGTGATCCGCCTCGACGAGCAGCAGATCGCCAGCTGGGTGGAAGGGGGCAAGCCGGATCAGCTGGCCCGGGATGAGCGGCGGTTGCAGGTGCGCCAAAGCGATGGCCAGTGGCGCATCGGCCCCGACGCCTACTTCTTCGAGGAGGGTACCGGCGAGCAGTACGAGGCGGCGCGCTACGGCGAATTTCGCCTGCAGGAGAGCGGCAAGGCCCTGCTGGTGGGGCTGCGCGATGAGCAGCTAAAACCGCTGGGCAACCCCAGAGCGCGCTGGTAACTGCTGGCAATATCAGGCTTTTTTGCCCACACTTGGGCAAGATGAACGCCCGCGCTACGCCAAGGATTGCCCATGAGGAGAGTTTTTTTCGGTTGTCTGCTGCTGTTGTCATGCCTTGGCACGGCGCAGGCCGAGCTCGGCAAGCTGGAGTACCTGACCGAGGAGTATCCGCCCTACAACTTCACCGATGCCGCCGGCCAGCCCGGTGGCCTCGCGGTGGAGCTGCTGCAGCGCATCTGGCAAAACACCCAGACGCCCCCCCAGCCCATTCGCATCCTGCCCTGGGCACGGGGTTACTACCTGCTCACCCAGAAACCCAACGTGGTGCTCTTCTCCACCGCCCGCACCGACACCCGCGATCCCCTGTTCAAGTGGGCCTGCCCCATCGGCCACGCCGAGTACGTGCTGCTGGCCTACAAGCGTCGCCCCATTACCCTCAGCACGGTCGAGCAGATCAACGACTACCGCATCAGTGCCGTGCGCTCCGATGCCTCCGAGCAGTTGCTGCTCAACCGCGGCATGGACGAGAACCGCATCATCCCCGCCAACCGGCTGAGCCAGGGGCTGAAGATGCTGGTGTCGGGCCGCGCCGATCTGCTGGCTACCGGCAAGCTGGCGGGCTACGACGCCATCAAGGAGCTGCAGCTCGATGCCAAAGAGTTCACGGTGGCCTTCGTACTGGATGCCGAAGAGCTCTGCTACGCCTTCAGCCGCCAGGTGGATGACGGGGTGATCAAGCAGTTTCAGCGCGCCCTCAACCAGGCGCTCGCCTCGCCGGACTATCAGGCCCTGCGGCGCCAATACATGCCGTGAGCCGTGCCACGGCTGGCGATTTGGCCGGCTTTGATAACACTTGAGAGTGATGCAACTCCCCACCAGGATGGCCAAAATGAAAAAATGGACCGGATTCGCCGCACTCGTGTTTGCCACCCTGGCCCAGGCCAGTCCCGAGCTTGGCAAGCTGCACTACCTCAGCGAAGAGTACAAACCCTACAACTTCTCCAACGAGGCGGGCGCCCCCACCGGGCTCGCCGTCGAGCTGCTGCAACAGGTGTGGAAGAAGACCAACACCCCGCCGCAGACCGTCACCATCATGCCCTGGGCGCGGGGCTACTACCTGCTGACCCAGAAACCCAACGTGGTGCTCTTCTCCACCGCCCGCACCGAGGCGCGGGATCCTCTGTTCAAGTGGGCCTGCCCCATCGGTTACGCCGAGATCGTGCTGATGGGGCTGGCCAAGAACCCGGTCAAGATAGCCAGGCTGGAAGATGCCCAGCAGTACAACATAGGGGCGGTGCGGGCCGACGTGGGGGAGCAGCTGCTGCTCAACAACGGCTTCGACGAGCAGAAGATCCTGCCGGCCAACCGCCTGCCCCAGGCGCTCAAGATGCTCACCTCGGGCCGGGTCGATCTCATCTCCACCAACAAGACCACCATGCTGGATCTGATCGCCTCCCAGCAGTTGGATCCCGCCCAGTTCAAGGTGTTCTGGATGTTGAGCTCGGAGCAGTTCTGCTTCGCCTTCAGCCACCCGGTGAGCGACGAACTGGTCAAGGAGTTCCAGAGCGGCCTGACCCAGGTGCTGGCCAGCAGCGAATTCCAGCAGATCCAGAGCAAGTACTTCCCCGCCCGCTGAGGGGCGGCATGAAGAAGGGGCCCAACGGGGCCCCTTTTGTTTGCCTGTCTCACCTGCGCATCAGCTCGGCCGGCGGCGCTGGCGCTTGACCTCGTACATGCAGGCATCGGCCAGCCTCAGCGCCTCGTCCACCGTGCTGCTGGCCGGATCGGTGGCCACCACCCCCACGCTGGCGCCGGCATAATGGAGCACTCCGGTGGGCAGCTCGAGCGACACCAGGCTCGCCTCGAACAGCCGGCGCTGGAAGCCCTGCACCGCCGCCTCCCGCGTCTCGTCGCCGCACTGCGGCCCCATCCCCACCGCCACGAACTCGTCGCCCCCCACCCGCGCCAGCAGATCGCCGCCGCGCAGCACGCAGGAGAGCGCCGCCGCCACCCGTTGCAACAGCAGGTCTCCCACATCGTGACCGTGGGTGTCGTTGATGGCCTTGAAGCCATCGAGATCGATAAAGCCTATCAACAGCGGATGTTCGACCCGCTCCGCCAGCGAAAAGAGGCGGTTGAGCTCGTGCATCAGCGCCCGCCGGTTGGGCAGCCCGGTCAGCGGGTCGCTCAGCGCCTGGCGCGACAGCTCGTTGTTGACCTGCTGCAGTTGCTGCAGCAGCTGTTCACGCTCCACCTGCTCGGCGATGAGCCGGGCGAAGAAGGCGATCAGGTGATCCGAGCCCGCCAGCAGCGGCTTGTGCTCGGCGCTGGCGGCGCACAGGGTGCCATAGAGGGAGCCGGAGGGGGTGCGCACCGGGCAACTCAGATAGGTGCGAATGCCAAGGGCCTGCGCCGCCTGGGAATCTCCCCAGCAGAGCGCCACATCGTCGGTGTAGAAACGCCCTTCGTCGAGGGCCCGCCGGCAGAGGGTATCGCCCCAGGCCACCGAAGCCCCCTCGGGGATCTGCAGGTCGGCGGCGTTGCGGGCATAGCGGATATGTTGGGTGTCGTGACCAAGGTCGATTTCGGTCAGATAAGTGGATTCGAGCCCGGTGACCGCCTCGAGCATCTCCAGCAGCGGGCGGGTCAGGCTCTCCAGATCCCGCGCCCCGGTCACTTGCAGCGACAACGCCTGCAATATTCTGTCCATGCACACCTCCCTGCTTGCATGTCTATTCCTGAAACCATAGCCCCTTCACCCGTCGCCCGCCCCCATCGCGGCGCTATCTCTGCGCTTTTGCCGCCCTTTGTCGCCGAACGACCCTCGATTGTCCAGCAACGTGCTCCGTTTGCAGCCAACGAGAGATAACCCGATCGGAGGGGTAACCAGCGCCCACTGCCGAAGCAAGCAGAGCCTGTCGTGCGGAGCCATTGGCTGCGGCAGCTTGACGGTGGCGCTCAAGCGGGCGAGCTCGGTATCGTGATGGCCCCTGTCGCTGACCACCTTTATTCGTGGCGCTCCGCTGCCATTCCCCTCACTTGGCTCGCCACTCGGTTCAGCTCTCGGCCTGCCACTCTCCCCTGTATCTACTCGGCGGTCAGCGCAGCTCGGGGCTCGGGGCTCGGGGCTCGGGGCTCGGGGCTCGGGGCTCATCTCCCATCACACCCCGGCCACGGGTCAACCGCCGGTTGCCACTCTGCAGCAAAGGAGAAAAACCATTTAATTCTGATGGTTGCATCACTAATTTCATGGATTTGGATGGCCCCGCCGAGGCGGGTTCCGTAAGATGATCATTGGCCTCTGTTGGCCCCGAGTATTCATGGATGGTCAAGGGCGCAAGGTGGCGGCGACAGTCAGGGGCGGCAGCGTCTTTGGCGCAGACCAGCCGGTCTCCCGCGCCTGCGGCAAGGTGCGAGGGTGCACCCTCGACGGGTGCCCCGTCAGCTTCGGGGCTCCATCCCTCTCCCCTTGCGGGAGAGGGTTAGAGTGAGGGGTCACTAGCCCTATTGGCACGGTGTCACCATGTAGGGTCGATTAGCGAAGCGTAATCGTCCGCGGTAACCGTCCCCTCGCCCCTTGGGGGATAGGGCTTGGGATCAATGAATGGGGTCGAGTAGGGTCGATTAGCGGAGCGTAATCGTCCGCGGTAATCATCCCCTCTCCCCTTGCGGGAGAGGGCTAGGGTGAGGGGTTCGGTAACGTCTTTGCTTGGCTAAATATCGCCGTCTGAATAGCACGGCTTCGCCGCGCAGGACACGAGGACTCCGTCCTCGACGAGGTTTCGCCGCCGCTGCGGGGCTGGGCGAGTGACTTTGGAAAGACCCGCTCTCTTAGGCAAATAACACCAAAGGTCTTATCCCCCACTTGTTCGCCCTCCTGCGTCGGGTTCCCTCGGTTCACCCGTTTGTCCCACGGCACGCGCCGATGGGCTTTGACCTTCGCCATCCCTGGCGTCGGTCAAAGTCCGCTACGGACATCCTTGTCCTTGCGCCAAACCGGGCCGAGCCTTGCTCGTCCAATTCCGGTTTGGCCCCTGGCCCAGCGCCGCTCGCTCGGCATCCTGCCTCGCGGCCTGGACAAACGGGCTCACCTCGGCGAACAAGAGGGGGGCAACACCCAACCCGCAACCCCGAGGGCTGCTAACAACACCCGGAGGTCTATGAGGAGCAATGAACGGGATGTACAGATCTAGTTATCACCTGACACCGGCCTCAAACCGGTGTCTTGTTTACGCTACTTTAGTGCGCACTTCC
>NZ_JAAKVU010000035.1:0-13101 GCF_049175815.1 Aeromonas sp. 600276
AGGAAGTGCGCACTAAAGTAGCGTAAACAAGACACCGGTTTGAGGCCGGTGTCAGGTGATAACTAGATCTGTACACCTTCACACAACCTCATTTTCCCTTCACACATCCCCCGTATTTTTTGCCCACTGATAAATGGGCCCGGCTTGCCACAGGGGTGGCGAGGGGCCGATTGGTGCGAGGGAGCAAGATGATGAAAGGTTGGATAAAGTGCGGGCTGGCCGGGGCCCTGGTGCTGATGGCGAGTTTCTGGGGTGGCAGCGTGCGAGCGGCGGGGATATCGCTGACGCAGGTAAGCGGTCCTGTCTATGTAGTGGAGGACAACTACTACATACAGGAAAACTCCATGGTCTATTTCGGGGCCAAGGGAGTGACTGTGGTGGGGGCGACCTGGACGCCAGATACCGCCCGTGAGCTGCACAAGCTGATCAAACGGGTCAGCCGCCAGCCGGTGCTGGAGGTGATCAACACCAACTACCACACCGACCGGGCGGGTGGTAACGCCTACTGGAAGTCCATCGGTGCCAAGGTGGTATCGACCCGTCAGACCCGGGATCTGATGAAGAGCGACTGGGCCGAGATTGTCGCCTTTACCCGCAAGGGGTTGCCGGAGTACCCGGATCTGCCGCTGGTGCTGCCCAACGTGGTGCACGAGGGCGACTTCATGCTGCAAGAGGGCAAGCTGCGCGCCTTCTACGCGGGCCCGGCCCACACGCCGGACGGTATCTTTGTCTACTTCCCCGACCAGCAGGTGCTCTATGGCAACTGCATCCTCAAGGAGAAGCTGGGCAACCTGAGCTTTGCCGATGTGAAGGCCTATCCGCAGACCCTTGAGCGGCTGAAAGCGATGAAGCTGCCGATCAAGACGGTGGTGGGCGGTCACGACTCGCCGCTGCATGGGCCTGAGCTTATCGATCACTACGAGGCGCTGATCAAGGCTGCGCCCCAGTCATAAGCCGGCGCGGCGGCAGCCGGATGACGCGCTGGACGCACGGTAAAAGAGGTGCCAGGTCGGGCGTTGCTGGCAGGGGGACGCCCTTGCCTCCTGTTTCGGGCTGTTCAAGGGCGGCCCCCTTTCATAAGATGGGCCTCTCTTCATGCAGTTAGCGGGCCTTTCGTGATGCACGCAATTCAAGACGAACAACCCGATTCACTTGGCCGCCTCAAGCAGGCTTTCATCACCGGCATGTGGGCGTCCTTTGCCAGCATCATCATCGGCTTCGCCTTCAAGGTGTGGCTGGCGCAGTGGGTGGCCAAGGGGGATCTGGCGCTGTTCAACAGCGTGGTGGATTTGATCTCGCTGTCCCTCATCCTGATGACCGGCTTTCGCTCCTCCATGGTGGTGAGCTACTCCCAGACCAAAAACGATCGGGACATCATCAATATCTTCCGCTACTTCCTCATCGGCATGGTACTGCTCACCTGGGGGCTGGTGATCCCCTACATCAAGCACGGGCTCCATATCCGGGCCGAATATCTGCAACTGGTGGGGGTCATCTTCGGGCTGGGGCTCAAGGTCTACTTCACCAATCTGGTGGCCATGTATCGGATGTACGGGATCTCCAACCGGGTCACCTGGCTGGAGCCGCTGGCCAATGGTCTGCTGTTTATGGCCTGTTATTTCGCACTTGGCCTTGATACGCTCCCTTCGCTCTTCTACGGGCTGACCTTCTCCTCGCTCGGTATCGCCGGCTACATGTATCTGCACCGGCGCCGGGCCATCGCCACCCGGCCGCTGGCCAGGGTCGAGCTTGGCCCCGAGATGCGCAGCTATGTGAAGAAGAGCTTTACCGCGTCCCTCGAGGCGGGGGCCAGCATCCTGATGATCTACATCACGGTACTGCTCACCATTCGCAACTTCAGCTTGGACGAGCTGGGGGATTTTCAGGTGGTGGTGCGCCCCATCTTCACCTACATGACCACCCTGTTCGTCTTCCCCATCTACCGCTTCGTGCTGCCTGAGCTGGCGGTCAATCTGCGCAGCGGCGATCACCGCCAGATCCGCCTGATCCGGCGCTGGATCTTCCGCCTCAGCGCCATCGTCAGCCTGGTGTTCTTTCTGGTGATGCTGCTGGCGGGCAAGCCGCTGGTGTCGCTGCTGTTCCCGGCCGACTATCTGGGGGCCGTGCCGGTGCTGCTGCACTTCTCCCTCTTCTTCATCTTCATGATGCTCAATGGCTACCAGCTTGCCTACATCAAGGCCCACGGCCACTTTACCCAGAGCCTGCTGATCCGCTCGGTGGGCATAGTGGCGTTGGTGGCGGCCTACTACCTGGTGGCCCGCTTCACCACCAACGTGGTGGCCATTATCGTGGCGCTGGGCCTCGGTTATCTGGTGATGTTTGTGCTCTCCACCCTGGCCGAGCAGCGCATCCTGCGGGCCTTGCCGCCCGTGCTAGCCAGCCATGGGTAGCCGCCGGCCAGCCAATAAAAAACGCCCGCTTGGGCGTTTTTTATTGGGTCGCGAATACAGGCTAAGCGCCGCCTGCTGGTTACAGCAGCATGCCAACGGCCAGCCGGTTGAAGGCATTCATCAGGGCGGCCGCCAGAGTCAGGTCCGAGATCTCGCGATCGGAAAAGTGGGACTTGAGCGGTGCGTAGCGCTCGTCCGGTGCGCCTGCCTCATGGACATAAGTGAGCGTCTCGGCCCAGGCCAGGGCGGCGCGTTCGCGTTCGCTGAACAGGTCGCTGACCCGCCATCCCGCCAGACAATCGAGTTTCTGCTGCGACACCTCGCACTCGCGCAGCACCTTGGCGTGCATCCCTAGGCAGAAGGCGCAGCCGTTGATCTGCGAGATGCGCAGATAGACCAGCTCCAGCAAGGGGGCGCCGAGGGGGCCTGCGGCCAGGGCGTCGCTGGTGGCGCGCAGCCCTTGATAGGCCTCGGCTGACAGGGTGGAAAAGGGAAGTCTTGGCTGAGTCATGGCAGTACTCCAAGGTGGTGTGGATCGGCAAGCCGGCTAAACAGGGGCTGCTGCGCCAGCAGCGCGCGGTTGGTGTCGATGGTCTGGCGCACTGCCTCGTCACCGAACACCAGTCCCTGCAGATAGAAGAAATGGATGTTGAACAGCCCCAGGGTGTTGAGCGCATGGCGCAGGTAGGGGGTCAGGAAATCGGGTTGCCCGGCTCGCGGGCCCTGATGAAAGCCGCCCGATCCCACCAGGACGTAGACGGGACGGTCGGCCAGCAGCCCCAGCTTGCCCTCGGCACTCGACTGGAAGGTGCGATGGATGCGCAGCACATAGTCAATCCACAGCTTGAGGGCGGCCGGCAGGGTGAAGTTGTGCAGCGGGGTGGCGATGAACAGGGCATCGCTCTGCTCCAGCTCCCGGATCAGCGTCTCGGAGCGGGCCAGCTCGGGGGCGTCAAAGGGGGTGGCCGTGGTCAGCGCCTGCACATAGGCCTGGCTCAGGGCCGGCAGGGGGTCAGTGCCAACAGGGCGTTCGACCAGCGCGAGGGCCGGGTGCGCTTGCCGCAGACAGGCCACCAGATCCAGCGCCAACCGGTTGGCGTGAGAGGCAGCTCCCTGGGCGCTGGCATTGATCAGCAGTACCTGGTTCATGGGCGCAGATCCTCGCAAAAGTGCATCCCGCGGGAGAGCAACCCGCAGCGAAAGTAGAAGCGCTGGGCCAGCGCATTGTGCAGGCCGGTATCGAGCACCAGGTGATCGCACCCCAGCCGCAGGGCTTCGGCGCGCACGGCGTCCAGAAGCTGCGCCCCCAGGCCGCTGCGCTGCAGGTCGGGACTGACGACGAGGTCATCGATATAGACAAAGCGCCCGTAGATGAGATTTTCCTGCAGGCGATAGCCAGCCAGGCCGACGATGCGTTCGGCGTCCCGTGCACCCAGCAGGCGATAGCCTTGTTGCGTCTGCCTGGTGAGCTGCGCCACATAGCGCTCCGGGCAGCTGAGGTGGGGGCGCAGCTGCTGCATCAGGGCGAAGCTGGCGGCAAAGGCCGCTTCGTCGTCGAGGGGGTGGAGGGTGTGTGCCACATCTGGTGTCCATGCTGGGGTGATGAGGCACTGTATGCCCGTCATGGACCCGGTCACAGGGCCAAAAACGGTGTAAATGAGTAGGCCATGTGGCCATGCGGAGGGAGCCTGGGCTCCCTCACTGGATCAGCGGCGGGCCTTGCTCTTGTTGCCAGCGAGCGCCTGCTTTCGGGCGCGCTGCTTCTGGGCCGCCTTGCTGCTGCGGCGTGGCTCGGGGTCGAAGCGGGTGAGATCCGGCTCAAAGCCCGGGAACCACTGCTGGGGAAGGCGGGTGTCGAGCACCGCCTCCACCTTCTCCAGCAGCGGCGCATCTTCCGGGCTGAACAGTGTGATGGCGAGCCCCTTGTTGCCGGCGCGGCCGGTGCGGCCGATGCGGTGCACGTAATCCTCCGCCACAAACGGAAATTCCATATTGATCACGTAGTTGAGATCCGTGATATCGAGGCCGCGGGCCGCCACGTCGGTGGCTACCAGTGCCTGCAGGGTGCCGGCGCGAAACTCCAGCAGCACCTTCTCCCGCGCGCCTTGTGACAGATCACCGTGGAAGGCCAGCGCGTTGATGCCCGCCTTGCCGAGCTGCTGGGCCAGCTTGTCGGCCCCCTGGCGGGTGCGGCTGAAGATCAGCGCCGGTGCCCAGCCCTTCACCTTGAGCATGTGTTCGACCAGCGCCAGCTTGCGATCGCCATCCACCGTATAGACCCGCTGCTCCACCTCGGCCGCCGTGGTGTTGCGTGGGGCCACTTCAATCAGCGCCGGGTCGCGCAGCAGTACTTTGCTCAAGGCAAACAGGTTGTCGTCGCAGGTGGCCGAAAAGAGCAGGGTCTGACGATCCGCCGGGATCTGTTTGAGCAGCGCCTTGATCTCGTCCATAAAGCCCATGTCGAGCATGCGGTCTGCCTCGTCAAACACCAGATGGCGCAGCGCCGCCAGACTTAAGGCCCCTTGCCGCAGATGGTCGAGCAGCCGGCCCGGGGTGGCGATCAGGATGTCCACCCCGGCTCTCAGCGCCTCCACCTGAGCCGCGATACTCACCCCGCCGTAGACCAGCGTGCTGGTGAGGTCGGTACCCTTGGCGTAGCGCGTAACGCTCTCATGCACCTGCACCGCCAGCTCGCGGGTCGGCATCAGCACCAGGGCGCGGATGGAGCGGGGGGCATCGCTCGTCGGGTGTTGCAGCAACAGCTCCAGCAGCGGCAGTACGAAGGCGGCGGTCTTGCCGGTGCCGGTCTGGGCACCCGCCATCAGATCGCGCCCTGCAAGGATGACCGGGATGGCGCCGGCCTGCACCGGGGTCGGCGCGGCGTAGCCAAGCTCGGTCAGGGTCTGCTGCAGGCGGGGGGAGAGCGCCAGATCGGCGAAGGAGGCAATGGACATAAGGGTACCCGTCGGGATGGGCGCGGCCACGCCGCGCTGGAAACAGTCTTGATGGCCGGCATGGTAACAGATGCGGGGCCGCGGGCAGAAGGCGCCGCCGGCTCAGCGGCAGTGAAACACCTCTTCCAGTGCATCGACCACGGCGCGCACCCGGCTGGCTTTTTGCAGGTCGGGGTGGAGCACCAGCCAGATGTCGACCGGATCGCACAGGGTGGGCAGCACGCGTACCAGTTCCGGCTCCTTGTCCGCCAGAAAGGTGGAGAGCAAGGCGATGCCGAGCCCCTGACGAGCCGCCGCCAGCAACAGCAACTGGGCGTTGCACTGCAGCACCACGTTGGGCTCGTGCAGCGGCTCCCCGCACAGGCTGTGCCAGTGGCGGGAGACCAGCTCCCTGGCAAACAGCAGCAGGGCGTGCTGGCTGAGAGCGTGGCCGCTCTTGGGCGTGCCGTGGCGGGCCAGATAGTTGCGAGAGGCGTAGAGCCCCATCTCTATGGCGGTTAGGCGCTTGATCACCAGCTCGTCGTTGTCCGGGCGCAGCCCTCGGATGGCGAGATCGGCCTCCCGGTAGGCGATGTCGCTGACGCTGACCGCGGTCTGCAGGCTGAGCCGGATGCCGGGGTGGCGCTCGCGCAGCAGGGTGAGGGCGGGCAGCACGAAGGCCTGGGCCAGGGTGTCGGTGGTGGCGATGCGCACCTCGCCGCACAGGCTCTGATCGCCGGCGCTCGCCTTGCGTTCGATGGCCTTGATGGCTTGCTCCATGGCGCTGGCATCTGCCAGCATGGCCTCGCCGAGGGGACTGAGATCATAGAGCTTGGGGGTGCGGATAAAGAGCTTGGAGCCGAGGTTCTGCTCCAGAGCCGTGATGCGGCGCCCCACGGTGGCCTGATCGACCCCCAGTACGCCGGCAGCGCCGCGCAGGGTACCCTGCCGTGCCAGTGCCAGAAAAAACCGCGCGTCGTCCCAGTTGATCATCGAGCCTCCCGTTTGTCAGCCCCTGTTGGAGCTTGCTCATTAGAAGCCAGCGCCGGCGGGAGCACAAGGCAAGAGTGCCCTCGCCAGTATGCAGATAGATGCCACTGACATGCATTATTGAAGCAGGCTGATGCATTTGTGTCGCTGTCGAGGGGCCACGACGGGCGCTATCATGACGCCTCTCGTCAGCGGCCTTGCCCGCCCTCATCGGAGCCTTGCATGTCATCATCTCTTTGCACCGCCGCCCCCTCTGCGGCGGCTACCTCCCATCGCGCCATCCTGCTGTTTCTGCCGCTGGCGCTGATGTCGGCGCTGCTCAACAGCAGCGTGCCCACCCCCCTCTATCCCCACTATCAGCAGGCGCTGGCCCTGAGCGATGTCAGCCTCACCCTCATCTATGGCGGCTATGCGGGCGGGGTGCTGATCTCCCTATTCGGGGTGGGCAATCTGGCGGGCAGGGTGAGCGATCTGCGCGCCATGATCCTGCCGGCCCTGCTGGCGGTACTGGGGGGCGCCTTGCTGTTCTCCCTCGCGGACTCCTTCTGGTCGCTGTTGCTGGCGCGGGTGCTGGCCGGGATCGGCACCGGCGCCCTGACCGGCGCCGCCAACGTGGCCCTGCTGCGCTTCGGCCCACGCGATGGCGGCAAGCGGGCCGCCCTCAGCGCGACCCTCTCCTTCACCGCCGGGTTGGCGCTCGGTCCGGTGTTCAGCGGGTTGGCGTTGCAGCTGGAGTGCTATCCGACCCGGCTGCCCTTCCTGCTCATCATGGGGCTGGCGGCCTGCGCCATGGCGGGGGTGGCGTTGAGCTGGCCCGCCCGCGCGCAAGAGGCGCCGGCTGCGGCAACGCAGCAGGGCAGGGGATCGCTGGGGGAGGGGCTCAAGGCCACCGGGGCGGCTTTCTTCATCTGTGCACTGGCGCTGTTTACCGCCTGGGCGGTGGCGGCCAGCCTGCTGGCCATCGGCCCCAAGGTGGCGAGCCAGCTGCTGGGGCTGCGGGATCTCGGCCTGTTCGGCTATCTCATCGCGGCTTACATGGTGCTCTCTGGCCTTTGTCAGCTTTGGGCCCGTCGGCTCGATGCCCGTCACACCCTGCAAAGCGGTGCCCTGGCGCTGGCGCTCTGCATGCTGCTGTTTGCCGGCGCCGTGCATGCCCAGTCGTGGTGGCTGGCGGTGCTCGGTTTGCTGGTGGCCGGTTATGCCCAGGGCGCGGTGTTCGTCGGCAGTGCGACCCTGGTCAACCGCATCGCACCGGCCGCCAGCCACGCCCGGCTGGTGTCGCTCTTCTACGTGATCGCCTATGTGGCGAACTGGGTGCCTGTGCTGCTGGGCTGGGTCAGCGACGGGGCCGGCGTGCAGGCGGCGGTGGATCTGCTCACCGTCGGCAGCGTGCTGATCAGCTTGGGACTGGCCTGGGCGGCCTGGCGCACCCGCTTCGAGCCGGCGGCCAGCTAGTGTGACTCAGTCGGCCAGCACCACCCGCTTGGCCGACAGATGGTGCATCCATTCGCGCAGGATCAACAGGGCTGCGGCAAAGCGCCGGGTCTTGGGCTGGTTCGTGTGACTCAGTCGGCCAGCACTACCCGCTCGGCCGACAGATGGTGCATCCATTCGCGCAGGATCAACAGGGCTGCGGCAAAGTGTCGGGTCTTGGGCAGATTGGCGGCGGTCAGCGGGTCACCCTCCACCATGGCGGCAAACTGGCCGAACAGCTGCTCCAGACTCTCCCGGCTCAGTTCACGACTGCCGAGCACCTCGGCCAGCGGCAGCGGCGCCTGCAGGGTCACCACCTCATGGGGCGGTACCTCGGCGGCCAGCGGCATCAGCACGTCCTCCACCACCATGATGGCCTGTTCCAGCTCCAGCGCGCTCGGCGGATCCCGGCGAAACGGGCCCGGCGTCATGGCCTCGAGGCCGAAGCCCAAGTCGCGGGTGAAGCGGGTGCCGTCGGTCCGGGTCAGTTGCAGCTGGCTGCTGTGCTCCCCCAGGCTGAGCAGGATGGTGGTCTGGTTGCGGGTCATGGGGTCTCCTTAGTGGCGGTCGCGACTCAGCCCTATCCATACACCCGCCGCGACCTGCTGGCGAGGGCTTTCGGCGCCCCCATCCGGGGAATACGGCTTGCAATATGTGGCAGTGATGGCATTCTGGATGTCTAGATGGTTATTTTGTCGTTACCTTCAGGAGTTCAGATATGGATATTCGTACCGCCCCCCGTGCGCTTGCGCTCGCCCTGTTGCTGGCCAGCGGCCTTGCCACCGCCAACGAGGCACTGGTGATCCAGACCGACTTCGGTCTCAAGGATGGCGCCGTCTCGGCCATGAAGGGGGTCGCCTTCGGGGTGGATCGCACCCTGCCACTCTATGACCTGACCCACGAGATCCCGGCCTACAACATTTGGGAAGCCTCCTACCGCCTCTATCAGACCCTGCAGTACTGGCCCAAGGGGACAGTGTTCGTCAGCGTGGTGGATCCGGGGGTCGGCACCGATCGCAAGTCGGTGGTGCTCAAGACCAAGAGCGGCCACTACATCGTCAGCCCGGACAACGGCACCCTGACTCTGGTGGCGGAGCACTTCGGCATCGATACCGTGCGGCAGATCGACGAGAAGACCAACCGCCTCAAGGGCTCCGAGAAGTCCTACACCTTCCACGGCCGCGACGTCTACGCCTACACCGGCGCCCGCCTCGCCTCCGGTGCCATCAGCTATGAGCAGGTAGGGCCCAAGCTGCCGGCCGAGGTGGTGAAGATCCCCTATCAGCCGGCAGTGGCCGAGCAGGATGGTACCCTCAAGGGCACCATTCCGATCCTGGACGTGCAGTACGGCAATGTCTGGACCAACATCGGCGACAGCCTGCTGACCAAGGCGGGGATCAACAAGGGCGACAACGCCTGCATCAAGATCAGCGAAGGGGATGCGCTGAAATACGAGGGCAAGGCCCCCTATGTCAGCAGCTTTGGCGATGTGCCGGAAGGTCAGCCGCTGGTCTACCTCAACAGCCTGCTGCAGGTGTCGGTGGCGCTGAACATGGACAGCTTCGCCGCCCAACATCAGGTGCAATCCGGCGCCAACTGGCATATCAGCCTGAAGAAGTGCTCATAAGCACTGGCCTGTACCAACAATGACAAGGGCGCTGCGGCGCCCTTTTCATTGCTGGTCCAGCTGTGGGTTTTACTGCCCCTTGAGCGGGGCGACGGCAGGCTGAAGCCGGATGGGCTGGGGTGGCAGCTCGCGGACGCTGACCACCACCTCATAGCGTTTGTCGGCTTCGGCCGGCGGAATGTTCTTGAACAGCGCCTGGGCCGTGGCCTGAGGATCCTGGCCCAGTTTGCTGGCGTGATAGAGGGGGGCGGACAACACCGGCGTGCGGGCGTCGGGACGACCGGCTGGTGGGGTTGGTGGCTCGCAGGCCTGGGCCGACAGGCTGGCAAGCAGCAGAGTGAGCGCGAGGGGGTAACGTGACATGGGGATGACTCCATTCAGGGAAGATGGCCCATCAAACGCCAGGCGGGCCGCTAGCTCAACGGCTTTTACGCTCCCTTTTCACCCTCTTTACAGTCATGACAACGGGCGCCTGGGCGCCCGTTGTGGATCCTGGCAACCGCGGGACTCAGAACTCGTTGGAGAGCGCCTTGTACCCCTTGACCAGATCGATGTTGGTGTGGGCCACGTCCTCGGAGAACTCGGCGGCATCCACTGACACCCGCGGGATATGGTCCAGATCGCTCTGCTGGTTGATGCGGGTGGTGGAGGGGACATAGAACTCCGGCGGCAGATCGCAGCCGTCCACCACCGAGTTGTGGCGCACCACGGCGCCGTCACCTATGTGGCAGTTGAACAGCACGCTGTTGAAGCCGATGAACACCCGGTTACCCACTTCGCACGGGCCGTGGACTATGCTGCGGTGGGCGATGGAGGTGTACTCGCCGATGGTGACCGCCGCGCCGGACTTGGAGTGGATGACGACCCCGTCCTGAATGTTGGAGTTGGCGCCGATGACGATGGGCTCCATGTCGCCGCTGGCATCCACCTCGTCGGCGCGGATCACCGCATAGGGGCCGACAAACACGTTCTCCTTGATGATCACCTTGCCACAGATGATGGCTGTCTTGTCGATATAGGCTGACTCGTCGATGACCGGCAGATGGCCGGAGGGATTCTTGCGGATCATGTTACATCCTGTTGAAGAGGAAAGCGGACGGGAAACAGGCCGGACGTGCGGGCCCGCCGGAGAGTCAGCTTACGCCTCGGTGCCGGGAGGGGAAACCCTTTACTGGTCTGACCCCGACATTGGTTGGCGCCCCGGCAGGGTGTTCCCTTTGGGCAAAATATGGGAGCATGGCCGTTCCCGAGGGCGAAACGGCCCGCTCGACACTATTTGCATAACCCTGGATATCCAAGATGAAGAAGATTGTTGTGCTGCTCGGCATGCTACTGGCCCCCTGGTTCTCCTCTGCCGTTCAGGCCAAAGGGGAGGCCGGCGAGTTTGACTATTACGCCATGGCGCTCTCCTGGTCACCGGAGCACTGCGCCATCAAGCCGGCCGACCGGGACCAATGTTCCCGCCAGCTGGGATTCGTGCTGCACGGGCTCTGGCCCCAGTACCAGCGCGGCTACCCGAGCAGCTGTAGCCGCGAGCGGCTGGATCCGGCGATGGAGCAGGAGTTTGCCGGCCTCTATCCCAGCCGCTTTCTCTATCGCCATGAGTGGGAGAAGCACGGCACCTGCTCCCGCCTGAGCCAGCACGATTTTCATCAGCTGGCCAGCGACCTGCGCCAGAAAGTGAAGATCCCGGCCGCCTATCAGTCTCCCGCCGAGCCGCTGCGCAAAAGCCGCTTCCAGCTCAAGGCGGATCTGGCCAGTGCCAACGACTGGCTGGCCCCGGACAACATCACGGTGGCCTGCGCCGACGGTGGCCGCTTCCTGCGGGAGGTCTATATCTGCCTCAACAAGGAGGGGACCGATGCCGTCACCTGTTCCGACGAGATGCAAAAGCGCGAGTTGCGCTCCTGCGGTCAGCCGGACTTCCTGCTGCGCAGCGTACGTTGACCACTTATCTTCATCAGGCCCCTCGCGGGCCTGATGTGCAATGAGGGTATGGGAAAGGAGTCTGATCAATGAAGAGCAAGCAAGGATTTTCGGGTGAAGAGCGGGCGCTGCTGCTCGGCGTGAAAGGGGTGGGGCCCACCGTCATCGGGCGACTTGAACAGCTTGGTTACCACAATCTGGTGCAATTGGCCGCGGCCGACACTAGCCATATCGTGCAACTGGTGGCCAGCATGTTGGGCTCGACCTGCTGGCAGAACAGTCCGCAGGCCCGCGCGGCCATCGATGGGGCCATCGCCCTGGCGCGCAGCCAGGTCGGCGGCGTCACTCCCGAGCGGCAAGAGGCGACATCATGACGCTGTTTGCCGAACTGGGGATGCGCTATCCCATCATTCAGGCCCCCATGGCCGGTGTGCAGGACAGCGCGCTGGCCCTGGCCGTGACTCGGGCCGGCGCTCTGGGCTCATTGCCCGCGGCCATGCAGAGCCTCGCTACCTTACGCGAAGAGCTGAGCCGGCTGGCGGCGAGCGGTGGGCCGTTCAACATCAACTTCTTCTGCCATCGGCAGGAAGCGCCGGATCCCGCCGCCCAGGCGCGCTGGCTGCAGCGGCTGGCGCCCTACTATGACGAATACGGCGTGCGTGATGCTGCCGGCACGGTAGCTCCCAGCCGGGCTCCGTTCAATGTCGAGCATGCCGCCATGGTGGCCGAGTTCAAACCGGCCGTGGTCAGTTTCCACTTCGGGCTGCCCGAGCCCGAGTTGCTGGTTAGGGTGAAAGCCAGCGGGGCCAAGATATTGGCCAGCGCCACCACGGTCGCAGAAGCCTGCTGGCTTGCCGACCATGGCGCCGATGCCATCATCGCCCAGGGGCTGGAGGCCGGCGGCCATCGCGGCCATTTCCTCGAGGACGATCTCAGCCTGCAGCAGGGCACCTTTACCCTGTTGCCACAGATAGTAGAGGCGGTGAGGCTGCCGGTCATCGCCGCCGGCGGCATTGTCGATGGTGTCGGCATTCGCGCCGCACTGGCGCTGGGGGCCAGTGCCGTGCAGATGGGCACCTCTTTTCTCTGTTGCCATGAAGCCACCACCTCAGTCTTGCACCGGGCGGCGCTGCGCTCGCCGGCGGGACATCACACGGCGCTGACCAACCTGTTCAGTGGTCGCCCGGCCCGCGGCATCGTCAATCGCCTGATGCGAGAGTTGGGCCCGCTGTCCGAAGCCGTGCCTGCCTTTCCTCATGCCAGTGGCGCCCTGGCCCCACTGCGCAGTGCGGCCGAACTGCGGGGGGATGCAGGGTGCTCGCCGCTCTGGGCTGGCCAGAATGTTTCCGGTTGCCGTGACTGGCCGGCTGCCGAGCTGATCTCGCTTTGGGTAAAAGAAGCAGGGTTGGCTGATGTTATGGCTATATAGGAAGCCAAAGCGAGCGCTGGCTCGGGTTGAAGGTCAGAAAAGAGGGGGAGAAGAGGACTCGGATCCCCTGTTTTACTCGCTATCTGTGGATAAGCTTGTATAAAAGCTGTGCTTGGATATGAATAACTAAAAAAGTGCAGTTTTTTGCAATTTTATTGCATTCGACCCCTTGCCAGCGTGATCAATCTCTCTATAATGCGCCTCCATCGACACGGCAAGCGGCAACGCAAAGCCTGAGTCGATAGCCTCGAAAAGCCTTTGAAAATAAGGCTTGACTCGAGAAAGCGGTTGAGTAGAATGCCACTCCCGCAG
>NZ_JAAKVU010000036.1:0-6671 GCF_049175815.1 Aeromonas sp. 600276
GGCAAGGAAGAGATCTATATCCACGGTCAGAAAGATCTGAACGTGTTGATAGAGAACGATGCGGCCTGGCATATCAAGCACGACCAGCACACCGATATCGACAATGAGCGGGTGACCCGTATCAAGGCCAACGACCATCTGACGGTGGAGGGTGAGAAGCGCGACCAGATAAAAGCCGACTACTCGCTGACGGTGGATGCCAGTCTGCATCAGAAGCTGGGGCAGTCCCTGCTGGTGGAAGCGGGGAGCGAGGTACATCACAAGGCGGGCATGAAGATCGTGATGGAGGCCGGTGCGGAGTTGACCCTCAAGGTGGGTGGCAGCTTTGTGAAGCTCGATGCCGGCGGCGTTACTCTCAGTGGCGGCTCCATCAAGATGAATTCAGGCGGCAGTCCGGGTTCAGGTTCCGGCTGGGGTGGCAAGGCTCCCGTTCTACCAGGTAATGTCGAGGTGCCAACACCACCACCAGCAACGTTGCCAGCCCCGGCCATCCACAAGAGCATGGAGTCCATGGCGCCGCTGGCCAAGCCTTGTCCAGCAGCCCCGTTACCAGTGCCCCCTCCACCTGCCGGGGGGCCACCGGCTCCACCACCGGCTCCACCCCAGCTTGCCGGAGGAGCAGGGATGCCACCGCCGCCGCCACCTGTTGCGGTCAAAGGGGAAGGCAAAAAGCCGGCAAAGAAGTGGGCGACGGTAGAGATATCCAAAGCGGATGAAGCACTCAGATACTATTCGGCGCAGGGGTACACATTGCTCAATAACTATTTGCGTGATCGCCCCTACAAGCAGCGAGAGGCCATCGATACCCTGCTTAGTCGCAGCTATTTGAATGATGAGCCGACATCTGCGGGTGAATTTGATAAGGCAATGAAGGCCTATGTTGCTGATGTGGAGGCGGGTCTGGCCAAATTGCCGGCTTCACCTGAGTTGTCTTTCGTCTACCGGGGGCTGGCGCTGGACAAGCCGGAGCTTGCAGCCCTGAAAGAGCAGTTCACAGGGGTGGGCAATATCGTTGTTGAGCCAGGATTCATGAGTACCTCACCGGACAAGGCCTGGGTCAACGATACCTTGTTGAAGATCCGCTTGCCTGCCGGACACGGTGGCCGTCTGCTGGGAGACGCTGCGCACTTCAAGGGCGAAGCTGAAATGCTGTTTCCGACGCAGACCAAGCTAAGGGTCGATCGAGTAGTTTCCACCACGAGCGATGATTTCGATACCTTGCTCAATACGATCCCAACCTCTGACAATGCATCGGACAACCGCAGCAGGATCAAGCGACTGATTGAGGTTTCCGTATTATGACGTTATTTGATTGGCTCGCTGGCGAGCAAGCGGGTGAGAGGTATGCCGTCATCGATGGAGCACAAGCGGTGTCAGCCGTGGCGGATTTCTATACCTATGATGGAGAGAATGCCAATCCACTTTTTGCCGGTACCGCTTTCGATGAGCAGTCTGCGTTGGGACCTTGGTTGCTGCCAGCGCCTTCTACTGAGTTCATGATGGCCAATCCCGCCCTGAGCGGCTTCTATCTGATCAGCGACCAATCAGTGGAGCTGATCCGCCACCATTGGCAGAGCCTGATAGAAGCGATACGCGAGGGAGAAGCAGTCTGGTTTCGTTTCTCTGACCCACGCATTTTCTTGCCCATGCTCAGCGCCATGACCCCTGATGAACGCGATAGTGTGCTGGGGCCCTGTTCCGGGCTCTGGATCCAGGGCAAGGTTTTCTCTCGCACGCCTCATGCCCGGTTCCAACCCGCATTGCAAACCCCCTGGTTTCATATCCGGTCTCATCATCTGGTTGGACTCTACGACGAGAACCGTCATGCCTACATCTTGCGGCGGCGGTTATGGCAGACCATGACGGTTATGATGGAGCGCCATCCTGACCCGGCCGGGACCATTTTACCCACACTCAAACTGGCCAATCAGGATGGGCTGCAAGAGGATGTGCGCGATGGTGTGGTGGCTGGCGCCTTGGCCTTGCAGGCCAATCTGGCTCTTGAAGAGATACGGGGGCCATTGATGCTGACTGACGATGAGCTGGTTCAGGTAGCCAACTGGCTGAACAAACATCACGAATTGACAGGAGTATCCTGATGGCGGCAGATCCCCACTGTATCCCTTGCGAACGTTATGATAACTGGATAGAGGTAGACATTCGCGATGAGCACAACCGTTCGTTCAAGGGGCTCAAGGCCACTTTGACTGACGAAACCGGCAAGTCAGAGACGGTCACCCTGCAGGATGGACCCACCCTGGTGCGAGGGTTTGCAGTTGGCCCGGTGACAGTAAAAATCGAGACGCCAGCCTGGCTCAAGGCGGCGCAGTCCCGTGAAGCCCTCAAGGAGGGTGAGACCACACAGGTACCCGCCTATACAGACAAGTTATTCGGGCACTGCGACGTCAAACGAGAGCATGTCAAGGTGACCACAGGCGACCTCTGCCTCACTGACCCAGAACAGCCGCTACCGAAAGGACATCAGTCAGGACAGGCCCAGCCTACTCGCTTTTTCACCAAGCACTCCTACGTGATTGAGGTGAAGGGATATCGGCTGAATATCCTGCGTATCGGTGTGTTCTTTGATGGCACGGCCAACAACTCCTTTAAACATGAGGAAGGTAAAGCAGAGATAGAAGCCTTTCTGGCTCAATGCAGCGATCCGCTAGAACAGGAGAGGGTACGCCAGCAGTGCATGGCGGGGACGGTGTCAGTGAGTGATAACAGCCAAGGGAACGACATCACTAATATTGGGAAGGCTTATGACTTATATATCCCCAATGAACCAAGAAGGCTGGTCGTGCGTGTTTATCTCGATGGCATTGGGACAGAATCTGGTAAAGGTGACTCAACCCTTGTTGGCCAAGGTATGGATGCAGGTCCGACATCTAGTGATGGCAAGGTCCAGCTAGCCTGCCGTGAGAAAATTGTTGAACAAATCAAACAGCAATTAGGAAATGAACTAACAACTCTGGAATGTATCCACAAGATCGAATTTGACGTGTTTGGGTTTAGTCGGGGGGCTTCGGCGGCACGGCAGTTCGTGAACACGATCGACCTGCAGGCTGATCACCCACTGGTTGAGGCGGTATCCAAAGAATCTAGTATCCGCTTGAAAGCAGGTTTTGACTGGGCAAGCCGGGAGGATTGCAGGATCAAGTTTGTCGGGCTGTTCGATACTGTCTGTTCGTCGCTACTGGAAGCACGTAACATCACGCTAGCCTCGGATTGTGCGGAGCGGGTCGTGCACCTGACAGCCAAGGATGAGTGGCGCTACTTCTTTGCCCTGACCCGGATCACCAATGACGTGGAGGGTAAACAGATTGCGTCCAACTTCACCGAACTGGCGCTGCCAGGTTGCCACTCGGACATTGGCGGCGGTTATTACAGTCGTTGGAGTTTACGAAACCCCAATAGCAATCCGGCTCTGACGGAGCAAAAGGCGATTAAGCTGTTTCAAAGTATGGAACCCGCAGGAACCCGACCGGAGCAAAGTTCCGCCTATCAGCAAGCAATGGACTATGCCCAAGCTAAATTGCGTCAGGGCTGGGGAAATGGGGTGACTGTGTTGCCTTCTCCAGCTAGTGACCCGATGAAAGGGAAACTCAATTTGCGAGTTCGCACGTTAAACCGTCCTGAGTTTGGCTGGAAAAAACCGTTGGAAGTCAGTGTAACCGTGCTGATCAACCGGGTCGTTGAGGGCGAGTATTCCCGTATCCCCCTACACATCATGGTCGAAGCCGCGAGGACGGCGGGTGTTCCATTTTGTGAGTGGGATAAGACAGACAAGGCCTTGATGCTGGATAGTGGAGCGCCGATAAAACCACGAGTTGATTTGAGCAAGCTGGATGGGCATTGGGTTAATGCTGGTAACGAGGCTGGGGTGGCCAAAGATTTGAGTCAACAGCTCTCGGAAGAGATCTATCGATACTTGCGCTTCGAGTACTTGCATCACAGCGCGGATGATGGGTTGGTGAATGGGGCAAACCGTATTAATGGGCAAGAGGCTCGCCGCATCATCAGCAACTTGGAGGGGGGGAAATGAGACGTTGGTTATTACTGCCGTTATTGTTACTAGGGCTAGCTGGGTGCAAAGACAATGGCCCGACCAAGATGGATTGGGATTACTCAGTTGGCACGAGGGCAGATGAAATTTGGCATACCCGAGCTTTATTTAGCCGGGAAGGAATGGGGGCAAACGAGTCAAGTACTGGGGGAGTATCTGCTGTAAATGAAAGTATCTTGAAAGAGAAAAAATATCAGGGACAGGTTGGTGGTGGCCGTAGTTTTGAGAACCAGCCAGTACCAGATAAGGTGCAGATAGAATGGGTGTCGTATCACGACAAGAAGCGCTATGGGATCACTCTGGATTTGCCCAAGGATTTGGGGAAGCAGATGGCGCAGCGTTACCGCTTAGAAGATAAAAGGATAAAACAGCGTAACTGGATTGAAATGTGGCTTTTCCCCGGAGGGTATGTAGAAGTAACTTTAGAAGGTCCATATGTTAAACCCGGAGTGCTGATTGCTAGTGGTATGGCCCATGAAGTGACCGACGATTGGTATGACAAGAAAGTGCCGCTAGATAGCCAATATCAGGAGCGATGGGCCCGTTTCGATAAAAATTTCCGACCCTATTACGACAAATATCCGGTCCCAACCGGCGAAGCGTGGGCTCCTATCATGGACGCGTACCGCGCCGCCCAGCCCAAAACGGATACCGAGCCAGTCAATTGATGATATCGGTGAACCGAGAGTAGTGAAAAATCTGGCCCATCAGTTGCCGCCAGAGATCTATCGGGCGTTACGCCGTGACTATTTGCATCATAGTGCCAGTAATCAAGGTATTGCTAACTCAGTCAATATCAAGAAGTACGAGAAGTTGGTGCGCAAAGAGCGTCGCCGATTGATCGATAATCAGGAGGCATGATGAAAAAATGTATTTCGGTAGTGTTGTTCTGTTTTTCCTTAATGATCTGTGCTGGTTCGTCAGCATCACAGCCGGTTCAATGGCACTATGGAGTCGGTAGTAATATTGATGATATCTGGGGTAGCAAAACGGAGTTTTCTTGAAATGGGCAGATTTTCACGCTGATAAGGGCAAGGGAAACTACGATGCTGCATTCAAAAAAATATTATAGGGAGAGAATATTATTGGGCTGGCGGAGGGGGACTGCCGACGGATGGCGAGCCAATCCCCCATAGTGCGGTTCTTGAAGTTGTATCGTTTTACGACCAGAAGCGTTATCGCATCAAGGTTGATCTGCCCAAGGATTTGGAACAGCGGATGAGGCAGGTTTATCAAGTCGATGGGCGTAAAGAACGTCGTGACTGGCTCTACTTTGGCCTAGCGCCTGGTGGATACTACGAAGTGCTATTGATGGGGCGTAGTCTTGGTGTTAGTCCTGACATATTACTTTCTCGTGGTATTGCAGAAGAAGTCACGGATGATTGGTACGATCAAAAAGTCCCTGTTGCGGAGCAATATGGGATAGATTCATTTGTGAGCAAATACGGAGAGTTGTTTAATAAACATCCCGTTCCCAACGGAATGGCCTGGGCTCCCATCATGGACGCCTACCGTGCGGCACAGCCCAAGACAGATATAAACCCGGTGCGATGATGGCATCAATGCGCACACTCCTATTACTGCTGATGTTGCCATTAGTCGCAGCTAGCCAAGCTAGATGAGCAATGGATTAATGCCGCTAAAGAACGAGGTATAGTTAAAATTTAGCGAATAAATTAACATCAGATGCCTATCGTTATCTTCGTTTTGAATACTTGCACCATAGTGCAGACACTGGATTGGTCAATATGGCGAATAATATCGATGGTAGAGATGGATGTAAAATTTACAATAATCAGGAAGGCGGATGATGAAATTCAGTTGGATAAAACCTCCTTTACTAGCGCTGGGTCTGCTGGGTTTTAGCGCTACAGGTGTTGCAAGCACTCCACAGACTATGGATTGGTCTTATATGGTGGGCTCCAACGCGGATGAAATATGGCACACAAAGGCCAACTTTTATCGGGAGGGGAAGCTCATTCACGGCTCGTCAAACGGTGATTCTGGTTATGTTGGAGTTGAGGCTCTACGAGAAAAGGATTATCGCTGGCGCATAGGTGCAGGTCGAAAATTATACAGCCAGCCAATTCCTGATAAAGTTGATGTTGAATGGGTTTCCTTCCATGACAAAAAACGTTACGGCATCACTTTGATGCTCCCATTAAATTTAAACTCTCAGATTGCACAAGGCTACTGGATATTGAATGCAGAAAAACGCCAAGAAGTACGAAGAAATATAATCGCACTTGGACTTTCTCCAGGGGGGTACGTTGAAGTGTTTCTAACTAAATTCAAAGTCAAACCAGATATTTTACTAGCAAGAGGCATAGCTAAAGAAATAAGGCTTTGGCAAGACGAAAAGGTGCCACTTTCCAAACAGTTCAATAATGCTTTTGCGGCATTTGATAAGGATTATGGCGCCACTTACCTGCAGCACCCAATTCCGCAGGGTATGGACTGGGCGCCCATCATGGATGCTTACCGTGCCAAACAACCTCACACTGACAATGAACCGGTTAATTAATGCGCTGGATGTACAGATCTAGTTATCACCTGACACCGGCCTCAAACCGGTGTCTTGTTTACGCTACTTTAGTGCGCACTT
>NZ_JAAKVU010000037.1:0-5939 GCF_049175815.1 Aeromonas sp. 600276
TGGTGGAGCTACGCGGGATCGAACCGCGGACCTCTTGCATGCCATGCAAGCGCTCTCCCAGCTGAGCTATAACCCCAACTCACCTCGGCGCTACCAAAGTTATCTCCGGCAACGGAGGCGCATGATAGGCACCGGCCGCTTTGCTGTCAACCCAAAAATAACGGCGATTCGCGCGTTTAGTCAAAATTCAAGCAGTTAGCCGATTTAACCGGCAATGGCACCGCTATCTCGCTGTTTTATGTCACAAAACCGGCCTTTGACCAAAAACAAAGGGCCCCCGTACGGGAGCCCTTTTTCAAGCGATGGTTGGCGCTTACTCGGCGGCCATGCGCGCTTCGATATACGCCAAAGCGCGGTCGATGCGGGCGAGCACTCGCTCCTTGCCCACCAGCGCCATCACGGCATCGATGGCAGGGGACTGACCCAGCCCGGTGACGGCTACGCGCAGCGGCATGCCGACCTTGCCCATGCCCTGACCCAGCTCGGCAGCAGTGGCTTCAATCAGCTCGTGCAGCACTTCGGTGGTCCAGGTTTCCAGGGCAGCCAGCTTGGCCTTGGCCAGGGTCAGCGGCTCGGCGGCAACGCCGCGCAGGTGCTTCTTGGCTGCCGCCTCGTCGATGGCCTCGTACTCTTCGAACAGATAGCGGCTCTGGGCGGCCATCTCGACCAGAGTGTTGCAGCGCTCGGCCAGCAGGGTCACCACGTCGGCCAGGGCCGGGCCCTTGCTGGTGTCGATCTTCTGGTCGGCCATGTGCCAGGCCAGATGCTTGGCAACATAGGTCGGATCCAGGCTACGCATGTAGTGGTTGTTCAGCCACAGCAGCTTGTCGGTGTTGAAGGCGGAGGCAGACTTGGAGATGGCGTCCAGGCTGAACAGCTTGATCATCTCCTCCAGGCTGAAGATCTCCTGATCGCCGTGGGACCAGCCCAGACGCACCAGATAGTTCAGCAGCGCTTCCGGCAGGTAGCCGTCGTCGCGGTACTGCATCACGGAGACAGCACCGTGGCGCTTGGAGAGCTTGGCGCCGTCGTCACCCAGGATCATGGAGACGTGGGCAAACTCAGGCACCGGCGCGTTCAGCGCCTTGTAGATGTTGATCTGGCGCGGGGTGTTGTTGATGTGGTCTTCGCCACGCACCACGTGGGTGATCTCCATATCCCAGTCATCGACCACCACGCAGAAGTTGTAGGTCGGCGCGCCGTCGGTACGGCGGATGATCAGATCGTCGAGCTCGGTGTTGGCGAACTCGATGCGGCCACGGACGTGGTCATCGAACACCACTGAGCCTTCGGTGGGGTTGCGGAAGCGGATGACGTGGGGCGCATCGGCCGGGTGATCGTGGGCGTGGTCGCGGCACTTGCCGTCATAGCGGGGCTTCTCGCCGTTGGCCATCTGGCCTTCGCGCAGCGCTTCCAGCCGCTCCTTGGAGCAGTAGCACTTGTAGGCGCGGCCGTCAGCCAGCATCTCGTCGATCAGGCCGTTGTAGCGATCGAAGCGCTTGGTCTGGTAGTAGGGGCCCTCATCCCAGTTCAGCTCCAGCCATTCCATGCCCTCAATGATGGCGTCGATGGCCTCCTGAGTGGAACGTTCCAGGTCGGTATCCTCGATACGCAGCACGAACTCACCGCCCTGGTTCTTTGCAAACAACCAGGAATAGAGTGCGGTACGGGCACCGCCGACATGCAAAAAGCCGGTCGGGCTGGGAGCAAAACGGGTTTTGACTTTCATCTTTAAGCCTTGTGTAGAGGGCCTTGGGCCAATTCGTTAAAAAAACCGTCGCATTTTAGCACCGACAATGACGGATGGGAAAACCATGGCGCTGCCACGAGCCAAAGTAGGGGGAACAAAGCACCGGTCCGCCCCCTTGCCACCTGATGTTTGAAGGGGATCGCAAAACAAAATCCCCGTTTCCTATTTGCTATGCAAAGTGTTGGAGAGCTGCCTCCTCCGGCCGATATTCAAATAACGCTCACCAACAAGGAAGAGACGATGCAGTTCCGTTCTATCCAGAATCGCATTCTGGTGATGGCCGGGATCGCCATGACCGCCGCCCTGGTCATCCTGATCCTGCTCAACCAGTACTCGGGTCAACAGACCCAGAAGCTGACCATCAGCTCCAGCCGCGCCGCCCTGCAGCAGGAGGCCTGGCAGAAGGTCAGCGCCAACGCCCGTGCCGAGGCCGCCACCATCACCCAACTGCTGCAAAAGGGGCTCTCCTATACCCAGCAGATGGCCAGCGCCCTCGCCCTGCAGCAGGAGGGCAAGCTGCCGCTGGATCGCCAGCAGGCCACCGATCTGCTCAAGGCCCAGCTCGCCCTCGAACCCCAGCTCTACGGCGCCTTCGCCGGCTTCGAGCCCAACGGCTTCGATGGCCAGGATGCCAGCTTCGCCGGCCAGACGGCGCTGGGCAGCGACAGCAAGGGGCGCTTCGTCCCCTACTTCTATCGTGACAAAGACCAGGTCGGCACCGATTTGCTGCTCTCCATCGAGAAGAGCGATCCGGATGAATTCGGCAATCCGGCCAACGACTACTACGCCTGCCCGAAACGGGAGGGGCGCTCCTGCCTCATCGACCCCTTCAAGGTGGACATCAACGGCCAGCAGGTGCTGGTGAGCACCATCACCACCCCCATCATGGTGGGCGGCCAGTTCAAAGGGATAGCCGCCCTCGATCTGGCGGTGGACTCCATCAGCCGTCAGGCCCAGTCCCTCAACAGCAACATCTATGACGGCAAGGGCGAGACCCTGATCGTCAGCGCCGCCGGCGTCATCACCGGCACCAGCGGGGACGCCAGCCTGCTCGGCAGTCGCGCCGACAAGCTGCTCGGCAACGGCTGGCAGCAGTACCTCAAACCCGAGGTACAGCGCGAGGAGCTCGACGATGCGTTTCGCATCTCGGTGCCCATCGCGGTGCCGGGCATGAGCCGCAACTGGGCCATCATCGTCACCCTGCCCTACAAGGTGGTGCTGGCCGGTGCCGATCAGCTGGAAGCCCAGCTGGGCGACATGAACCGGGCCGCCATGACCCAGCAACTGGTGGGTGCCGTCGTGGTGCTGGTGCTGGCGCTGGCCACCATGCTGGTCATTGCCCGCAGCATCACAGGCCCCATCCGCCAGATGGTGAGCCTGGTGGATGACATCGCCGATGGCGAGGGGGATCTCACCAAGCGGCTCAATACCCAGTCCCAGGATGAATTGGGGGATTTGGCCAAGGGCATCAACCGCTTCATCGACAAGCTGCAGGTGCTGCTGGGGGATGTGCTCAAGACCGCCAGCGAGGTGAACCGTCACGCCGGCGACACCGACCGCATCGCCGGCCAGACCGACAACAACCTGCAGCACCACCAGGCAGAGATGGAGCAGATGCTGACCGCGGTGCAGGAGATGTCCTACGTCAGCCAGGAGGTGGCGACCCACGCCAACAACACCGCCGACTCGGCCAAACAGGCTCAGGGTGCGGCGGATCAGGGCAAGGTGCGCTTCCAGCAGGTGATCCAGTCGATGCACAAGGTGGCCGCCGAAGCTGGCAAGGGCGCCGAGGTGGTGGAAGGGCTGGCTCACGACAGCGAGCAGATCACCAGCATCCTCACCGTCATTCAGGGGATCGCCGATCAGACCAACCTGCTGGCGCTCAACGCCGCCATCGAGGCAGCCCGGGCCGGCGAGCAGGGCCGCGGCTTTGCGGTGGTGGCCGACGAGGTGCGCAAGCTGGCGGGCAACACCCAGCAAGCGGTGCAGAATACCCAGGAGCTGATCGAGAAGATCCGCCACAGCTCGGCCAACGCGGTCAACGCCATCAACCAGAGCCAGCAGCTGACCCATCAGGCGGTGGGGGAAGCAGATCTGGCGGAAGAGGCGCTCGGCAGCATCTATCAGGCCATCTCCACCATCAACGACATGACCTACCAGATCGCCTCCGCCGCCGAGGAGCAGAGCTCGGTCTCCGAGACCGTCTCCGGCAATCTGTCAAAAACCAACGCACTGGCCAACGACATCGCCCAGGATGCCACCGAGACGGCCAAAGCCAGCCAGGCATTGCGTCAGGCGGCCGAGCGTTTACAGCAATTGTTGGGACAATTTCGTCTCAGCTGATAATTTTCACGGTCAGGACTCTCCCCCTCGGGGGCGAGTCCGTTTACCATAGGCACGAATTTGCCTGATGGCAGGCAATGTAGTGAGAGGTAAATGCCGTGCCCACCCCGGACCGTCGCCCCCGTGGCCACAACAGACGAGCCCAGCAGCGTCGCCAAGACGAATCACAAGGATCCCTGCTCCATCGTATCAATGCCGCTACCCTGCCCCTGCGCCAACGCATCGGCCAGGGCATGAGCGGACTTGGCCAACGCGGCCAGGAACCCAGGACTGGCAAGTTCAAACTGGCCAGCCCGCTGCCCCGCAAGCACACCATAGGGCTGCTGATCCTGATCCCGCTCTGGCTGCTGGTACTGGCCTGGGAACCCGCCCCGACCGAACCCAAGGCGGCGCCGTCCGGTTCGCTGACGGTGCCCATCGCCGTGCCGGCCCAGGCCCTCACCGTGGGCAACGGCGCCAGCGGCAATGCCCCCGCCGCGGCCAAACCGGTGGAAGAGAAGGTCAACGGCACCTGGCTGCAACACGATGTGCAGGCCGGTGAAACCCTCTACTCCATCTTCCGCAAGTTCGAGCTGCCGGGCGCCGAACTGAGCCGCCTCATTGCCATCGAAGGGCCGGATCGCCCGCTGACCCGTCTGCAGTCCGGTCGAGCCATCTTTATCCTGGTGGACGACACCCGCCGCATCCAGCGGGTCGAGATCCGCTCCTACGGTCAGGCCATCTATCGCTACGACCGACAGGGCGAAGGATTCGCCCTCAAGGAGTGATGAAACGGGAGGCCTGGCGCCTCCCGTTTTTTTGACCGGTTCCCGTGAAACAAGCTACTGACTTCACAATATTTTTAGCTTGCTCAAAAAATGAAAAGTGCCAAATTGACAAGGGATCGTGCTCACGTACAATCGTTTGTGCTTTAGACAGGGATTGTGCTACATGCTACTGGGACAAATTGACGTGGTCAGTCATGCTTCAACCCCTGCTTTCTAGGCAAATGCTGCCCAACCAGGCTTAGTTTCATTTTGTTATAGATAGGACTTACCACATGTCTGACATTCGCACCGGCCAAGTAAAATGGTTCAACGAAACCAAGGGTTTTGGCTTCATCGAGCAATCCCAGGGACCGGACGTTTTCGTTCACTTCTCCTCCATCCAGAGCGCCGGTTTCAAGACCCTGGCTGAAGGTCAAAAAGTACAGTTCACTGTGACCCAGGGCAAAAAAGGTCCTCAGGCTGAGAACGTTACCGTTATCTAAGCCAGCGCCAGTGAGCCGGTAGGAGGAGCCATCGCCCCTCCTATTTTTTTGCCTGCCATTTCCCCTTCCCCGCCACGATCATCAACCTGCCCGCAGCAGCAACAGCCCTTCCCGCCCTTGTGTACGACACGAGTACAGCAAACATGGATCTGATCTGGCTGAACGCCGGATACGACAAATCATCGCAGCGCGATGTAATGGGCAATTCAAATGGATGGTGAGGACTTCCAAGAGAGATTGGAGCGGGAAACGAGACTCGAACTCGCGACCCCAGCCTTGGCAAGCGCGGATCATGCTCTACCAACTGAATGTGGCAGTGATTGTATTGAGCAACTGGATTCGTGAACTTGGGGGAGAGAGATTGAATTTGAAGAGAGATTGGAGCGGGAAACGAGACTCGAACTCGCGACCCCGACCTTGGCAAGCGCGGATCATGCTCTACCAACTGAATGTGGCAGCGATTGTATTGAGAAAGTGGATTCGTGAGCTTGGGGGGGAAAGAGATTGAATTTGAAGAGAGATTGGAGCGGGAAACGAGACTCGAACTCGCGACCCCGACCTTGGCAAGGTCGTGCTCTACCAACTGAGCTATTCCCG
>NZ_JAAKVU010000038.1:0-5561 GCF_049175815.1 Aeromonas sp. 600276
GGCGCATCGCCCTGCAAGGCAAACCCGACATACTGCAAAACAGCGATCACCCCGGGCTGCTGCGCTACCTTGGCCGCACAAAGGAGCTGTGACCGGCAACGGGATCAAAAAAGGGGAAGCCGGTCGGCTTCCCCTTTTCATATAAGGATGGATAGTAAGATCAGAGATTTTCCTCGGCGAAGGAGGCGAGCTTGCTGCGCACCACCCCGTTCAGGAAAATGTTGGCACTGCCATCGAAGTCCTTGAAACGCTCGACTATGTAGGTCAGACCCGAGGTCACCGGGCTCAGGTAGTTGGAGTCGATCTGGGCCAGGTTGCCGGAGCAGACGATCTTGGTGCCCTCGCCGCAGCGGGTGATGATGGTCTTGATCTGGGATGCAGTCAGGTTCTGGCACTCATCCAGCAGCACGAAGGTGTTCTGGATGCTGCGCCCGCGCATGAAGTTGACCGATTTGAACTGGATGTTGGCCTTCTCCATGATGTAGCTCAGCGACCCGCTCATGTTCTCGTCCTGCTTGTGCAGCACCTCCAGAGTGTCGGTGACCGCAGCCAGCCAGGGCATCATCTTCTCTTCTTCGGTACCGGGCAGGAAGCCGATGCTCTCGGCAATTTCCGGAGTATTACGGGTTACGATCACCTTCTCGTAGATCCCCTTCTCGATCACCAGCTCCAGGGCGGCGGCCATGGCCAGCAGTGTCTTGCCGCAGCCCGCCGGGCCGGTCAGGATCACCAGATCGATGTGTGGATCGAGCAGCGCATCGAGCGCCATGCCCTGATAGACGTTCTTCGGATGCACCCCCCACGCCTTGCGGGACATCAGTCGCTCGCGCCCCAGATCCTTGATGCGGATCTTCTGGTTGTCGTGGCTGAGTACCCGGGCGGCGAAGAAGTTCTCTTCATCGATCAGGTACTGGTTGACGTGAACCCCCTCCAGCAGCTTGGCATCGATGACGTGGACGGTATCGCGGCCATGGGTCTCGCTGTCGCACTCGCCGACCCGCTCCCAGAAACTGCCTGGCACCGTCTGGAAGCCCTTGGCAAGCAGCCGGATGTCATCGATCAACTGGTCGCTGCGATAATCCTCGACGTGGGCAAGCCCGGCCCCCTTGGCCTTGAGCCGCATGTTGATGTCTTTGGTGACCAGCACCACCTGCCGCTTCAGCTCATGCTTTTGCAGGTAGAGGGCGGCGTTGATGATGCGGTTGTCGGCCTCCTTGTCGGTGAACACCTCGGCATCCTGGGGCAGATGGTGGTCACTGAAGATGGAGATGTGGCCGCTCGCCTCGCCGGCCAGCGCCACCCCCTGCACTATCTGCTCGGGTGTCGCGTCACGGAACACGTCCTCCAGCGCCCGGATGGCGATGCGCGCATCACGGCTGACATCCTTGTGGCGATCCTTGATGTTGTCCAGCTCTTCCAGCACCGTCATGGGGATGAGCACGTCGTGCTCTTTGAAGGAGTAGATGGCGAGGGGTTCGTGAAGCAGAACGTTGGTATCCAGGATAAACAGCTTTCGGTCCGTATTGTCCATAAGCATCCTCCTTGGCACTGAAGGTGCCACGTGTGTGAATCTCAGATGTCATTGAAACCACACGGCCGTGACAGTTTTATTACCTCCAACGCTACGCCCGATTTTACCATCACGCAACAAATCACTTGGGCACCCCGCGTTTTTGCGCAGAAAAACAGCAGCTGGCCTTTACTGGCCCTCAAGGGTTCAACTGCACTTGGAGTCGCCGCAGTTAAGGCAGGTCATGCAGCCATCTTTCTGCACCAGCGCCTTGCTGTGGCACTTGTAGCAGAGCGCCGCACCGGGGGGAAAACCACTCCCAGCCTGCTGCTCGTCGGCTTCTTGCGCGGCTTGGATCTCCGCCTGCTTGCCGGCCAAAAACGCCTGCTGGTGCTCATCCAGCCCGGCCACCTTGAGCATGCCGATCTCGGTGAGGTGGGTCTCGATCACGTTGCCAATTTCGGCGATAAGGGACGGAACGTACTTGCCCTTGTTCCAGTAGCCGCCCTTGGGATCGAACACGGAGCGCAACTCCTCCACCAGAAAGGTGACATCACCCCCCTTGCGAAACACCGCCGAGATGATGCGGGTCAGCGCCACTATCCACTGGTAGTGTTCCAGGCTCTTGGAGTTGATGAAGATCTCGAATGGCCGGCGGGTCTCGTGCACCGTCCCCTCATTGAGCACTATGTCGTTGATGGTGATGAACAGCGAGTGCTCGGAGACATGCTCGGGCGTCTTCAGCTTGTAGGTGGTGCCCATCAGTCGCTCCGGCCGCAGCACTGTCTCGTGCATCTGTACCACGGCGTCCTGCTGGGCCGGCTCTGCTTGCGGCTCATCCCGGGTTTTCACCTGGTAGGCGACGATTTTCCCGTCGATCTTCTTGGCCATGAACTCGTCCTCAAAATTTGCCGTAATAGCCTTCTTTCAAGGCGTCGTAGAGATTGGCGGCGGTATGCAGCTCGCCATCGTATTCGATCTCCTCATTCCCTTTCGCCGTGACGACTGAGCCATCCTCCAGGGTGAACTCGTACAGAGTTTTCTCCAGATCCTGCTCCTTCACCAACACGCCCTGGAAGGCTGCCGGGTTGAAACGGAAGGTGGTGCAACCCTTGAGTCCCGAATCCGAGGCGTAGAGGTAGATGTCCTTGAACTGTTCAAACGGAAAGTCGGTCGGCACGTTGGCGGTCTTGGAGATAGATGAATCAATCCAGCGCTGAGCTGCCGCCTGAATGTCCACATGCTGCGCCGGCGTGATGTCGTCGGCGGTGATGAAGTAGTCCGGCAGCCGGGTCGCCTCATCCTCGGCATAGGGCATGGCCGCCGGATTCACCAGCTCGCGGTAGGCAAGCAACTCGTAGGAGTAGACATCCACGCTCTCCTTGCTCTTCTTGCCCGGCTTGATGACGTTGCGGCTGTAGTGGTGGGCAAAGCTCGGTTCGATACCGTTGCTGGCGTTGTTGGCCAGCGACAGGGAGATGGTTCCGGTCGGCGCTATGCTGCTGTGGTGGGTGAAACGCCCCCCCACTTCGGCCAGCTCGGCAACCAGGGCGGGATCCACCTCAGCCACCTGCTGCATGTAGCGACTGTAGCGCGCGTGCAGCACCTTGCCCTTTACCTTGTCGCCCGGCTTGATGCCATCCGCCGCCATCTCGGGGCGCAGTCGCAGCAGCTTGCCGGTCACTTCGAACTCCTGCTCCATGATGGGTGCCGGGCCCTTCTCCTTCGCCAAGGCCAGGGACTCGCGCCAGCCGGTCATGGCCAGCTCCTGGGATACCTGTTCGGTAAAAGCGATTGCGGCAGCAGAGCCGTATCTTATCCGCAGCATGGTGAGGGCCGAGCCGAGGCCGAGAAAGCCCATGCCATGACGGCGTTTACTGATGATCTCCTCGCGCTGCCTGGCCAGCGGCAGCTGGTTGATCTCCACCACGTTGTCGAGCATGCGGGTAAAGATGGCTACCACCTTGCGAAAGGCGGGCCAGTCAAAGGCGGCCTGTTCGGTGAAAGGAGCGCGCACGAAGCGGGTCAGGTTGACGGATCCCAGCAGGCAGGCCCCATAGGGAGGCAGCGGCTGCTCGCCACAGGGGTTGGTGGCCCGGATCTCCTCGCAGAACCAGTTGTTGTTCATCTCGTTGAGCTTGTCGATCAGGATGAAACCGGGCTCCGCGTAGTCGTAGGTGGAAGTCATGATGATGTTCCACAGCCTGCGGGCCGGCAGGGTCTTGTAGACCTTGCAGGCGACCTGCCCCAAGGCGTTGACGACAACCCCCTCCTTGTTGGGCCAGTCGGCCCAGACCACCTGGGCGGGATCATCCAGCGCAATACCATCCTGCCCCACCTCCCTGGCGGTGTAGGGGAAAATAAGCTGCCAGGAGGCATCCTCCTTCACCGCCTTGACGAACTCTTCGGTGATGAGCAGGGAGAGATTGAACTGGCGCAGGCGGCCATCCTCCCGCTTGGCCTGGATAAACTCGACCACATCGGGGTGACGGATATCCATGGTGCCCATCTGGGCGCCACGACGCCCTCCCGCCGACGAGATGGTGAAACACATCTTGTCGTAGATATCCATGAAGGAGAGCGGGCCAGAAGTATGGGCCCCGGCGCCGGAGACGAAGGCCCCGCGCGGGCGCAGGGTTGAAAAGTCATAGCCGATGCCGCAACCGGCCTTCAGGGTCAGCCCCGCCTCGTGCACCTTGCCGAGGATATCGTCCATCGAATCCTCGATGATGCCGGAAACGGTGCAGTTGATGGTGGAGGTAGCGGGCTTGTGCTCGAATGCGCCGGCATTGGAGGTAATGCGACCAGCAGGAATGGCACCATGGCGCAGGGCCCACAGGAAGGGCTCATACCAGGCATCAGAGTCATGCTCCTGCGCGGCGAGAGCACGGGCAACCCGCTGGTAAGTGTCATCGATGGCACCATCGATGGGAGTGCCGTCCTTGCTCTTGAGCCGGTACTTGCTGTCCCAGATCTCGAGGGAAGTCTCCTGCAGAGGGATCTGACGAAAGCCGCTTTCGCTCTCTCGCACCGGATGTGATTTAGCCATCTTCAATCAACCTCCTGGATATGCCGCGACCTCATGACAGTAACAGCCATTACTACATATAGCCAACACGGAAGATAAAATCACAATATATAGTAATTATTTGCGCTTTCTAGTCATGCCTGCCACAAGCAAATGCCCCGGCCAGCAGGATACTGGTCCGGGGCATTACATCGCGTCATTTAATTGCCAGGGAAGCTTGCTTCCCGTCGCTGATCAGGGCTTCTTGACGTATACGGTCGGGGTGTCTCCAGCCATATTCAGATAGAACTCATAGACACCATCCGCATCCGGTGAGAACTTCATGTCCTCATACTTGGAGCAGGGATTGACCGGTACGGCTTCGCCACCCAGCACGGCAACGCCATCGCTTGGGCTCTTGTAGCCGAAGTTGGTGCCACAGCTCCAGCCGGAGTCGGCGAACTTGAACTTGTAAGGAGCCCACTCTTTCTTGAGCGTTCCCTTGGCCATATAGAGCTTGTCGGCCACCTTGACCACCTTGCTCGCATCGGTTGCCATCCAGTCGTTCATCTCCCCGCGCAGGTAGATGGACTTGCCACCGAAATCGCTGTTGTCCGCCGCCTGCTCTGCACCGCCATTGGATGCGCAACCGCCTAATACCAGGGTTCCCGCCGCCAGCATCATCGTTACTGTTCTTTTGAACATGTGTCCATTCCTCAGATTATTGTGATTCCTTGGCCCATCGAACGTGGGCTGACGAATTAAAGCAGAGCGGGCATCGCAAGAAAGGTAGAGGCATCACATTCCGTGCTTTTTCTGCTCAACAATTGAATTGATGGACAAATATCAGCCCCGTAATGGGTAAACCGCACAAGAAGCAATGTGAGTAAGGTGGTTGCAGATCGAACAGATGAACTGCACTTAGGGGAGAAACGGCTGAATGTCAGGCAATAAAAAAGCCCGCTCGAATGAGCGGGCTTCTTCAATTGGGTGCCTGGCAGTGTCCTACTCTCGCATGGCGAATGCCACACTACCATCGGCGCT
>NZ_JAAKVU010000039.1:0-1859 GCF_049175815.1 Aeromonas sp. 600276
AAGGAAGTGCGCACTAAAGTAGCGTAAACAAGACACCGGTTTGAGGCCGGTGTCAGGTGATAACTAGATCTGTACAAGTAATAAGTAGAGCTGAATATAGATACTAATTAAAATTTTTTACATTGAATTGATAGATATCTCTATTTCATTGACTACTTCAGAACCAAAAAACTTCATCATGTAGTTATCACGTATATATGTAAAAACATCATCTTTCTTAGATGCAGGTACACCATATACTTTTATGACATCAAGCATTTTGCTTCCCACATAGATCCCTCTACTACTAAACCCCACATCTTTCTTAAGAATGACTTTAGTTATCCTATAATCATCAAAGTCTCTTTTTAATTTATTATAGTCAAGGTTTGATGACTCTATATATATGAAACCAAAGTCATGAGGATAAAATTTATAATCTACGCCATCAATATTTTTAAATACATCGGCAAAACCATTTTCACTATCTATTTCGGTGAATCCATTAAAAGCTCCGATAACTTCACTGTAATCACCACCAACTTTTATATCATAACCATTAAAGTGTATAGCAAAATCGCTTTTTTTAACTTTTAAATCCTCAGGTGGTTTTTCTTTTTTGGTGATACGGGTTGAATCAACCCACCCTGTATGAACCTCACCTTTCCGGTCTAGATAACCAACATATTGAAATCCATTATATGATGCATATGAAATTGCCTTGTCGCCATTAATAATGAATTTTTTAGAATTACACTCATCAAGAGGAAGGTCATAAAAAAAGTGCGACCTTTCGAGGTGACGACAACATTTGACACCTCATAAAAAACTTCTTCATCCTTCTGTATGTCATTAAATATTATGTTTTCACATGCGGCTATCCCACTAAAAGGAAAAATAAAAAAGACGACACAGAGAATATTTTTCATTAATTATCCTTAGCATGCAGAACATATATGATTGGTTTTATAAAACCACTTTAAATGACAAAGATATTTAACTGCATTAGTATTTCATTTGTTTTGATATTTTCAGAAAAACAAGCACACACTAATAAAATACAGAATACAAGTAGATAGCGCTTAACAATAAATCTCTCTTTTAAAGATCACAATGCTAAACAAGCATTTTAGCCACCATATAACTAAGGCTTTTTTTCCTCCACCTTACGAAAATGTCTTTGAATTTATATTCTAGAAAATGCTTGTAAACGCGGAGAAAGAATGAAAAGAAACCAGCCTGAGACCGGTGCCAGGTGATAACCAGATCTGCGCAATCTACTATGTATTTTATGCCACTTATAAAAATTACCATAATAAAGGCCATATTAATTATCACTTTTCCGCTGTAAAGGAGCATGTACATCAAAAAATTTCTGCAACTTACTTTTTATTGACTCATCATATTTCAGCTTTATCTTGTCCTCAAGGTAAGCAGATGCATTCCATAATGAAGCATCAGAATAAATATATGTGGCCCATCCAATACTACCACTGCCATCAGTATCATAACTTAACTGCATACTGACTTCCTTGCCATTATCTGAATCTATAACAACATTTACATCTTTAGAGGTGGCATATATAAATTCATAATTACTACTACGTACTGCATCGGCCAAATAATCATAACATTGCAAGTTATCACCAGCGATTGCAATATTAGAAAAAACAATAATTACATATGATGTTCTCATTCCCCTTCCTTTAGTAAATTACTTATCTTTGGTTTTATTTTTGATATATAATTTCTGCATATCTTATTAATATTATCATCATGCGCGTTCGGTATTCCAACGTCCTGTTGTACAGATCTAGTTATCACCTGACACCGGCCTCAAACCGGTGTCTTGTTTACGCTACTTTAGTGCGCACTTCCTT
>NZ_JAAKVU010000041.1:0-1168 GCF_049175815.1 Aeromonas sp. 600276
CGAGGCGAACCGGGAGAACTGAAACATCTAAGTACCCCGAGGAAAAGAAATCAACCGAGATTCCCTCAGTAGCGGCGAGCGAACGGGGATTAGCCCTTAAGCATCTTGGAAGTTAGTGGAACGGTCCTGGAAAGGCCGGCGATACAGGGTGATAGCCCCGTACACGAAAACAACCTTGATGTGAAATCGAGTAGGGCGGGACACGTGACATCCTGTCTGAATATGGGGGGACCATCCTCCAAGGCTAAATACTCCTGACTGACCGATAGTGAACCAGTACCGTGAGGGAAAGGCGAAAAGAACCCCTGTGAGGGGAGTGAAATAGAACCTGAAACCGTGTACGTACAAGCAGTGGGAGCCCTTCGGGGTGACTGCGTACCTTTTGTATAATGGGTCAGCGACTTACATTTTGTAGCGAGGTTAACCGTATAGGGGAGCCGTAGGGAAACCGAGTCTTAACTGGGCGTCTAGTTGCAAGGTGTAGACCCGAAACCGGGTGATCTAGCCATGGGCAGGTTGAAGGTTGAGTAACATCAACTGGAGGACCGAACCCACTAACGTTGCAAAGTTAGGGGATGACCTGTGGCTGGGGGTGAAAGGCCAATCAAACTCGGAGATAGCTGGTTCTCCCCGAAAGCTATTTAGGTAGCGCCTCGGACGAATACTACTGGGGGTAGAGCACTGTTTGGGCTAGGGGGTCATCCCGACTTACCAACCCCATGCAAACTCCGAATACCAGTAAGTAATATCCGGGAGACACACGGCGGGTGCTAACGTCCGTCGTGAAGAGGGAAACAACCCAGACCGCCGGCTAAGGTCCCAAAGTTCTGGTTAAGTGGGAAACGATGTGGGAAGGCTCAGACAGCTAGGATGTTGGCTTAGAAGCAGCCATCATTTAAAGAAAGCGTAATAGCTCACTAGTCGAGTCGGCCTGCGCGGAAGATGTAACGGGGCTCAAACCAGGCACCGAAGCCGCGGATTCACGCTAAGCGTGAGTGGTAGGGGAGCGTTCTGTAAGTCTGCGAAGGTGTGTCGAGAGGCATGCTGGAGATATCAGAAGTGCGAATGCTGACGTAAGTAACGATAAAGGGGGTGAAAAGCCTCCTCGCCGGAAGACCAAGGGTTCCTGTCCAACGTTAATCGGGGCAGGGTGAGTCGACCCCTAAGG
>NZ_JAAKVU010000042.1:0-986 GCF_049175815.1 Aeromonas sp. 600276
TGGTTGTTGTAGTGCTCCAGATAGCTATCCAGGTCTGTCTGCATCTGCTCCACCGACTCATACCAGGTTGTCCTCCCTTTGATACGGAAGTGTTCATCCAACAAGGTTCGATGCAACCGTTCGATAAAGCCGTTGCTCTGTGGCCTGCGTACCTTGGTGGTCCGGTGCTCAATCCCCTCCAGTTGCAGGAACAGCTCGTAGGGATGATGGTCAGGGCGCCCGCAGAACTCGCGCCCGTTGTCCGACAAGATGGTATAGACCCGTGCCTCATGGGCTTCGAAGAACGGCAGCACCGTTTCGTTGAGTACATGGACCGACGTCACCGGCAGCTTACTGGTGTAGAGCCGTCCCCAGGCGTGGCGGCTGTAGCAATCGAGCACGGTTTGCAGATACACCTTGCCCACCCCCTTGAGTGCACCGACGAAGAAGGTGTCGACCGCCACCAGTTCCCCGGTGTAGTGGACCTCTATCTGGCGTTCGCGGAACTCGGGGCTGAAGCGCTCGAGCAGGCGAATTTGCTCGTCATTGAGCTCAATCGTCTGCTCCCTATGGGTTTTCTCGAGGCGCAACAAGCGGTCATGTTTGGAGAGCAAATCGTGACGTTGCCACACGCCACGCACACCGCCCGCACTGACGTTGATGCCTTGCAGAGCGAGTTCTTGCGCGACCCGCAGCGGGCCATGGGTAGGCCTGGTGAGGGAGTAATCGAGGATGGCCTGCTCAATTTCGGGCGCGACCCGGTTGGGATGAGCCCCTTTACAGCCAGGCAATTTGTCGAGCAAACCCTCAGCGCCATAGGTCTGGTAGTTGCGCCGGATTTCGTAGAACTGCTGGCGGCTGTAGCCAATGAGCTTGCAGGCTTTGCTGACGTTATTGAGTTCTTTGGCGAGCTCTAGCAGGCTGAGTTTACGACGTGCTACTTTCTCGTTGGTGGTCATACGGTGACTCCAGATAACACGGTAGGGGTACCGTTTTGTTATCCGGTT
>NZ_JAAKVU010000043.1:0-890 GCF_049175815.1 Aeromonas sp. 600276
CCCTGCCCCACGGTCAGCGCCACGCTGTCATCTGCATTGCTGGTGTCGCCATGCCAGACGTTGTCCAACAGGGCCAGGGTCACTTCCCCGCTGGTCGGGTTGATGGTCAGGGTGAAGTAATCCACCCCGCCGGCGCTGCCGGTGATGACGTTGCCCACCTGATTGAGCAGGATGGCCGCCCCCTGGCCGTTGGCAGCCAGCGGATCCACCGCATAGAGGCCGCTCGCCACATTGCTGCCGCTCAGCGCCAGGCTGTAGCCAATGCTGCCCGCCCCGTCGGCCCCGAAGGCCGGGTTGAACTGGGCCTGCACGTCGGCCGCGCTCAGGCTGGCACTGGCCACCCCGTCGCCGCCCACTCCACCCAGGCTGACCAGGCTCTCGTCCACGGTCGCCCCCAGGCTCGGCGCCTCTTCTGCGAGGCCAGCCCGCGGGCCGTCATCCTCAAAGCGGAACACGCTGTTGGCACCCAGATCCACCGCCGCACTGGCACGGTCGCCATCGGCGTCGGTCACGGTCTGCACCAGGGTCAGTACGCCCTGCCCCACGGTCAGCGCCACGCTGTCATCTGCATTGCTGCTGTCGCCATGCCAGACGTTGTCCAACAGGGCCAGGGTCACTTCCCCGCTGGTCGGGTTGATGGTCAAGGTGAAGTAATCCACCCCGCCGGCGCTGCCGGTGATGACGTTGCCCACCTGATTGAGCAGGATCGCCGCCCCCTGGCCGTTGGCGGCCAGCGGATCCACCGCATAGAGGCCGCTTGCCACGTTGCTGCCGCTCAGCGCCAGGCTGTAGCCAATGCTGCCCGCCCCGTCGGCCCCGAAGGCCGGGTTGAACTGGGCCTGCACGTCGGCCGCGCTCAGGCTGGCACTGGCCACCCCGTCGCCGCCCAC
>NZ_JAAKVU010000044.1:0-844 GCF_049175815.1 Aeromonas sp. 600276
CGCCGCTACTGAGGGAATCTCGGTTGATTTCTTTTCCTCGGGGTACTTAGATGTTTCAGTTCTCCCGGTTCGCCTCGCTACGCTATGTATTCACGTAGCGATACCTAGCTTATGCTAAGTGGGTTTCCCCATTCGGAAATCCGTGAGTCGTAATGTCTCTTACCGACTGCTCACGGCTTATCGCAGGTTAGTACGTCCTTCATCGCCTCTGACTGCCAAGGCATCCACCATGTACGCTTAGTCACTTAACCATACAACCCCAAGAAGTGTCGTCGAAACGGCATTCAAGTTGCTGCACAACAAGGACCAAATAAAATTTGGTTTTCGCCAAGAAGTTTCCAAAGCACTTGTAACAAATGTTTGAGAACTACTTTTTAAATCAGCTTTCCAGATTGTTAAAGAGCATGTTTGCAACGGCGCGAGGCCGAAGAAAACAGAGTTAAGAATCAGTTCTTAACTCTGCATTCTTGTTAGCAAGAAGAGAAGTGGCGTCCCCTAGGGGATTCGAACCCCTGTTACCGCCGTGAAAGGGCGGTGTCCTAGGCCTCTAGACGAAGGGGACCCCGAGTCTGCTTTGCAGTGCTTGCGCACTGAGACAACAGGTAGCAGTAAACTGCTATTCACATCCCGTTATCCGGCAGAAGAGGTTTTCTCTCATCCATCCCGAGGGCTGGACAACAGAAGCTGATGCATCACTGCACCAGGTCTTTGCTCTAACTACTTTGAATCAAGGCAATCTGTGTGAACACTCAACAACTTCGTCATCATTAAGGTAAGGAGGTGATCCAACCCCAGGTTCCCCTAGGGTTACCTTGTTACGACTTCACCCCAGTCATGAATCACA
>NZ_JAAKVU010000045.1:0-575 GCF_049175815.1 Aeromonas sp. 600276
TTGAAGCTGTAGTCCTTGAGCTCCACATCCGAGGGGCGCACCGCCTCCCGGTAGTGGAACTGCCGGACATAAGACCCCTGCTCGAGCGAGCGGTTGCCGAGGTTGAAGAAGAGCTCGGGGCCAGCGGTCAGGGCGGCTGCGTCATCGGCAAACACGATGCGATGCTTGCCCGCGTCAAACTCGTGGAAATAGAACATCCCCTCTTCAGCGGCGAGGCGGTTCACGAAATCGAGGTCGCTCTCCCGATACTGAACGCAGTATTCCCGCTTGGCGTGCTCGTTTTTCAGCGCAAAGGCGTAGTCGGTGATGCCGTGTTCTTGCAAGAGGATACTGAGGATTTCATCGGGCTTCTGCGCTTGGAAGATGCGGGAGTTCTGGCGCAAAGAGAGTCGCCACAGGGCAGGCTGCACCATGAGCTGATAGCGGGTGCGGCGAAAGCCGCTGTCGCCTTGCGCGAAGTCACTGACCACCCCGCACACCCGACGCTGCAGCTCGCCGTTGTACCACACCAGCAGCTCGCACGGCTGGTCCAGCACGGCGCCAAAGTCGATGTCGGGCTGGGCGCTTGCCAGCTC